>CAMCBY010000041.1 GCA_945873015.1 Klebsiella pneumoniae | reverse complement strand
ATCTATCTGATATGTCTCGTCGCTCTCTACGCGGCTCCTGGCGCGCGGCCATGCTCGCTACACTTAATCAGGGCTTCCTGAAGAGCAACCGCAGGACAATATGCCGGTGTGAGCCGCGTTCGAGGTCGGTTTTTACCAGCGCATTCGCTCGAATCGCTGCGTTCTACGCGCGATAGCGGCACGAGAATGTAAAACTTCAGTCGCAGCGGCGATTGCGACTTGCTGCATCTGTCGATAGTCGTTAATCATGCAGGCAACCGCAGCGGCATTGACCGAAAGTCACCGCAACGGACCAGGGGGTAGGGCACATCAATAACCCGGGAGAGTTGCGCAATGTTAAACACTAGAATCAAAAATGGCATGGGTGGAATAGGCATGGTCCTGGCCCTCCTGGCCGCCAGCCCGAGCCACGCCGGCAGTGTCCACGACGGTCTGCGTGTTGTCTCTACACATAGCGAAACGCGGTCGGACGTCACGCGCGTAGAAACGCGCATATCACGTGGCCTCCAGCAGCGGTGGCTGGGTGCACACCACCTGCGCATCGCGTTGGTCGCCGCCGATGGCACGGTCCGCGCCGAGCAGCAACGCGTGGTCGGCCCCGCGCAGTTAGTCCGCGGCAATACGCGCGATATCTATCTCACTACCGACCTCAACGCCGTCGCTACAGCTGACGAACGGTTGGTGGTGGAATGGTTACACGTGGCCCTGTAAACAAACTCACAGGGCAACTTGCACGCGCACGCCGAGTATCAGTGCATTGTCGATGTTGCTGTCCGTACTCGGATCGATGATGTATTGCAGATCCGGTTGCACCGTCAGCCACGGCGTGGGTGTCACGAGGTAGGTTGCTTCCAAGGTCGTCTCGGCGCGTTCGAGCCCGGCGTTCAGGCGCCGGAAGTGATCACCGTTGCGGGCATGAGCCACGGCCAGGCCCGCAACATCTTCGGGGCGCTGCGCTAAGGGGCCGGTCCAGGTCACGCCGCCGCCGACATAGGTCGAGATCTGATTTCGATCGCCATCGGCGAAACCGAGTTGCGTGAAGATGCCAACGCCGCGGCCATCTTCGCCGCGCCACAGATCAGCTTCGGCAATGGTGTAGATGCCCGAGTTGTCATCCTGCGGACGACCGTCGAGGTCATCGATGTTGGCGGTGTGATGCCAACCGCCGACACCCACCTTGTAGTAGTGCGACTCGGCACCGAGCAGACCCGCTTCAGCAATCGCGAATACACCGTCACCGTGATCAAATCTGATCTCCGGCCCGTAGGGGTCGTTGGGGTCGCCAGGCACGCCGTCGTACACCGCCGCCAGCAAATAGGTATTAGGCGTCCAGTTCAGTCGGATGCGCACACCCGGTGAAGTAGTCGGAAAAGTGGAGGGCGCAACCTGGGTCACGTCGATGCCGATGCCTAAGGAGCTGTTGAGAAACATGCCGCTGTGTTCGGTGACGTAGAAGTCTGAATTGACTTCATGCAGACCGGCCAGTATCCCGAGGCGGTTGTCCAGGAAACGATGCTCGTAATAAGCCTCGTAGAAATTGAAGGTGTTGGGCGCTTCGATATTGCTCGCCACCTGCATGTCACCAGCACGTTGGCTGGCATCGCCACCGGTCGTACCGATCATATGCACGTGCAGCGTGCCGTTACGCCACCAGCCGGCGCTGGAGGTGTCGAGGGCGAACACCATGTCGAAGTTGGTGGGTGTTTCCACGCCGCGCGAAATGCCGCCATCGACTATAGCCATGATGTCGGTGGTGGCGACGAACTCCATGTCCAGACCGCGTTCGGCAAGCGCCGAGCGCTGACCGCCCCAGTCTCCCAATAGCCAGGGCGAGTCCTCGGCCAGAGCCGAGCCGGTGCAGAGGCTGCATACAATGATGGCTGCGCTGACTTTCATGATATTTAGAACTCGTTCCATACGTCGTCGCCGTTGGCGACATTGGCCAGACGCGGCGCGTTTGCGGGTGCGGGTGCATTACTGTTGCCGCTCCACGGCCGCGTTGCCTTGCGTCTCTCGGCAACCTGTGGGGCGCTGCTTGCCGGCGGCGCCATCATTTCCTTGGCGCCTCCTTTGAAGAACGCCATGAGATTGGTCAGCGCCCGTGTTTCGTCGTCCATCGACTCACTCGCCGCGGTCGCTTCCTCGACCAGCGCCGCGTTCTGCTGGGTCACTTCGTCGAGTTGCGAGAGCGCCTTATTGACCTGTTCGATACCCGTCAACTGTTCTTCGGACGCGGCCGTGATCTCGGCAATGATGTCGCTCACGCTCTTCACTGCGCCGACGATATCGCGCAGCGTGCTGCCTGATTCGTTGACCAATTGGGTGCCGTGATTGACCTTGTCGACGCTGTCGCCGATGAGGTCTTTGATTTCGCGTGCAGCTGCAGCGCTGTTCTGCGCAAGATTGCGCACTTCGCTTGCGACGACCGCAAATCCGCGCCCCTGTTCACCCGCACGTGCCGCTTCGACGGCGGCGTTCAAGGCGAGCAGGTTGGTCTGGAAAGCGATGCCGTCGATGACCGAGATGATGTCGGCAATCTTGCTGCTGGCCGAATTGATGGCGCTCATGGCGTTGATGGCATCAGCCACAACCTTGCCGCCCTTTTCGGCTTCCGAGCGCGCCGAGGAGGCGAGCTGGTTGGCCTGGCGGGCGTTTTCGGTGTTTTCCTGTACGCGACTGGTGAGCGACTGGATGGCCGCCGAAGTCTCTTCAATCGATGCCGCCTGTTCCTGGGTGCGTCGATTGAGGTCCTGGTTGCCTTTGGCGATTTCGGTGGCCGAAGTACCGATGCTGTTGGCCGAGTGGCCGATGCGCGTGACCATGTTCGCGAGATTCGATACCGAGGCGTCCATCGCATCGCGCAGCACCGCGAACTCGCCGCGATATTCGCCTTCCATGCGGCCACTGAGATCGCCTGCGGCGAGGCCGGTCATCACTTCGCGTGCCGAACTCACCGGGCCTGCCATCGCGTCGAGCATGGCGTTCATGCCTTCAACAATCTTGCGGAAATCGCCCCAGTGGCGGTCGAGTTCGGCGCGTTTGTCGAGTTGCCCTGAGCCGGCTGCCTCGACCAGCGTGGTGGCGTCTTCGATCATCGCGCGCAACACGTCGGTGCAGGTATTGAGGCTGGTCTTGATATCGTTGAATGCGCCGTGGAACTCAGTGGTGATCGGCGCCGGTATCTTGCCGTCGGCGATCCCTTTGAGATGCTCTGCGGCCACATTGAGGGGTGCGGTGATGGCATCCATCATCTGATTGACCGAGACTGCCAGCGCATGGGTGAAACCGCGGAAGCTGTCGGCATTCAGACGGCTGTCCAGGCGGCCGGCGATGGCGTCCCCCAGCACTGACTGAATCTGCCGCTCGGCCTCGCGCTGCTCGGTGAGGTCGACCCATTCACATACCACGCCGAGGCGCTCGCCATGTTCGCCGAGTACCGGGGTCGCGGTGACAGTGAAGGTCTTGCCGCCGAGGCTCAATTCATCGGTGCGCGGTGCGGTCAAACGTTCGAAGGCGCTGAAAGTGCTGCGCTCGGTGTAGAACTGCTCCATGCTGCGGCCGGTCATGGCGTGGGCATCGAAGTGCGGCAAGTCACGCTTGATATCGAGCGCGTAACGCTCAAACATCGCGCGCGCCGTGTCGTTGACGTACACCACCTCGAGGGCATCGTTGCTAAGCACGACGTTGGCGGCGGCGGCGTTCAATGCCTGTTGCACGCGCAGAGCGGCATTGGCACGCTCCTGCTCGATTGCACGTTTTGCTTCGAGGTCGTCCAATACGCCATTGAACGCTGTCTGTACGCCTTCGAATTCGTGACGGAAACCATCAAGGCGCGTCGAACTGCCGTCTTCGCTGCGCAGGCCTTCAATCGCGGCGCGCAGTTGGTTGAGCGGCGAGGTAATGCTGCGTACCAGGAACAATGACACTATCAGCGCCGCCAGGGCGGAGCTAATGAATACACCCATGATCCATTGCGCACCGGTTGCGGCCGTCGCGTCGGCTGCTTGTTCGGCCTTGACCGCATCCTGTTCAACCAAGTCCGAGAGCGTGCCCATACGCACTTCGAGATCTTTGAAGGCGACCAGGAATTCCGGCATCTTGGCTTCTGCGCTGTTGATGTCGCTGAAGGCCAATTGGGTAATCGAACGTGCTCCCTCAGCATAGGAGTTCAGCGACGGTCGGACTTCTTCAATCGCCGATTTGATTTCGGCGGACAACGGTAGCTCGGCATTTTCGTCGATATGTTTCTTGAACGCGGCAACGTGTTCCTCGATGTCGACCACAACTTGTTTGCGGGTCTCATCGTCGTTGTTCTGTGCGGCACGCAGCGCTGACAATACATCGGCGCGCAGGGCGTCGTGCATCATGTCGCTTTCCATGTTGTTACGCAGCGCGCTGAGTGTGAGATTCACACCGGTCAAGGCATCACCCAATTGGCGCTGGCTGTTGTAGCCGACAAGCCCCACCACGAGCGTCGCGATGATGCCGAAAGCGGCGAAGGCCCGTAGTTTCTGTTTGACGCCAAATTGCATGGTCAACTCCATTGATGAATCTGCCAGTAAGTCGCTCAGGCCCCGCGCGCATCCCTCGCTGTGGTCATCAGAAAGGCACGCAATGGTGGGGCGCTACCCGGTATCGGCGCTGACTTGGTCGGGCTTTAGCACAGGGCGGCAAAAATTGCCGTGCGCATGTCGAAGGTCAGATCCCGGGGCTATAATCCGGCCTTCAAAGCTTGCGAGGATGTGGGCATGAATGTCGGAACGATAGGGGTGTTGGTGCTGCTGGTTGTACTGGTGGCGTACGTCATCGGCATGTACAACGGTCTGGTTGCAGGACGCAATCGCTTCAAGAATGCATTCGCTCAAATCGACGTGCAGTTGCAGCGCCGGTACGACTTGATTCCGAATCTGGTCGAAGCCGCCAAGGGATATATGAGTCACGAGCGTGACACGCTCGAAGCGGTGATGGCGGCACGCAATCAAGCGCAGAGTGCCGCCCGTGGTGCCGCAGCGCAGCCCGAGGATGGGGCGGCTATTGGCGCCTTGAATGTGGCCGAGGGCGCTCTGGGCGGGGCGCTCGGCCGTTTCTATGCGGTGGCCGAGGCCTATCCGGATCTCAAGGCCAACACTACCATTACGGATCTTATGGAAGAGCTGACCTCGTCGGAGAACAAAGTCGCGTTTGCGCGCCAGCATTTCAACGATGCGGTGACCGACTACAACAACCGTCGCGAACAATTCCCGACCAATGTGATTGCCTGCATGTTCAATTTCCAGAGCGCGCAATTGCTGGTGCTGGACAATCCAGCCGCGCGCGAAGCGCCCAAGGTTTTGTTCCGCTGAGTTCACGCGATAGTGCTGCGGCCGCCAGGCCGTGGCGCTCGGCGCGGCGATGAACTTCTACCAGCATCAGGATCGGGCGCGGCGCCGCAGCGTGCATCTGCTGGTGTATTTCGCGCTCGCGGTGGTGCTGCTGGTCGCGGCCGTCAACGCGGTGCTATTTCTCATCATGCGTACACAGGCCAGTGCGCCGCAGGACTGGCTTTCGTGGTTGTATTCCGCCTACGGCGGCTGGACCTCGGTGCTGGTGCTGGGTTTGGTGTCTGGCGGCAGTGTCTACACCACCTTGCGACTGGCCGGCGGTGGTAAGGCGCTGGCCGCGATGCTCGGTGCGCGCGCCTTGACTGGACCGCCCGCAAGCAGCAGCGAACGGCAATTACGCAACGTGGTCGAGGAAATGTCGATTGCTTCGGGTACACCGGTGCCGACCCTCTATGTGCTCGACCACGAAGCGGGCATCAATGCATTTGTGGCCGGCACACGGCCAACCGAAGCTGTGCTGGTGGTCACGCGCGGTGCGCTCGATGCTTTCACGCGCGATGAGCTGCAAGGTGTGGTTGCGCACGAGTACAGCCATATCCTGCACCAGGACATGCGCATCAACATGCGTCTCATGGGTATCCTGGCTGGCATTCTGTTGCTCAGCCGTTTAGGTCGCAGTCTCATGCGCGCCGGTGACGCAGGTGATGGCAAAAGCGCCGGACAGTTCGCCTTGTTCGGTCTGGCCTTGTTTTTGATTGGTTATCTCGGCGTGTTGCTGGGTGCACTGATTCAAGCGGCTGTGTCGCGCCAACGGGAGTTTCTCGCCGACGCCTCGGCGGTGCAGTTCACGCGCAATCCCGACGGCATTGCCGCGGCCCTGTATCGCATCGCCCACGGCGGTGGTTCGCGACTGGTGTCGGCCCATGCGGCGGACCTTGCTCATTTCTGTTTCGCTGCAAGTGTTGGCCGCCGCGGTGAAGGTTGGTTCGCCAGTCACCCACCACTGGCCGTGCGTATCGCGGCCATCGCGCCTCACTTCGTGGCGTCAGGCAGTTCCCCGAACAAGGTCCGGGCGGCGCGCGATGTGCCGCGCGAGGAGCGCACGCCGACGCTGGTGCCCGGCGCCGCCTTTGCGCCGGCCGCTGTGGCGGAGACGGTCGGGCATTTCGCGCCGCGCGAACAGGCAGCGGCCGCACTTGATGCCATCCCCGCGATTCTGCGCGACGCGGCGCGGGGCGAGCAGGCAGTGCCGCTGATTTATGCCTTGTTGCTGGCGAGCACGCCGAACCAAAACTATCACGCGGCGTTGGCTGCGGTAAGCACACACGAAGCTGCGGCAAGCGCGCGACAGGTGGCGTCGCTGCTGCCGTGTTTTGCCGATCTAACTGACAACGTGCGTCTGCCGCTGCTCAATCTGGCTTTGCCGCGCTTAAAGACGTTGTCGCCACACGAGCGCCTACGATTGCGCACGACGGTGAGTGCGATTATCGAGGCTGATGGGCGGTTGTCGTTCTGTGAATTCGCGCTGCAACGCATCCTTGAAGATCATCTGGCCGATGGTGCGGGGCGGGCGGTGCCAGTGCGGCATTTCAAGTTTGCTGCAGTGGCGGCGTCCTTGCGGGTGGTATGCGCGAGTCTCGCCTGGGAGGGCGCGCGCGATGCGGCCAGCGCGGCGACGGCTTTCCAGCGCGCCTATCTGCCCTTCAGTGTCGGTATGGCGGTTTTGCCTGCGCGCGATAGCGTCACGCCGCAATTGCTCGGGCCCGCACTGGCGGAACTCGCGGCGCTGACTCCGCTGTTGAAACGTAATGTGATTGCCGCCTGTGCCGACTGCGCGCTGGAAGATGGCCGCCTGCAGGCACGTGAAGCTGAATTGCTGCAGGCCATCGCCTTGAGTCTTGATTGCCCGTTGCCGCCGCTGGCGGTGACACATTCGTCACCGCCGCGCCTGTCCCGCAATTAAGCCTGTGCGCTCGGCCGCGCCGCGACCTTGGCGTACCAGGCGAGGGTGCGGGTGTTTTCCGGCGGGATGGGGAATTTGACCCACGCCACAAAATCGATGGCGCACAGGGCGGTGATATCGGCCATGGTGTAGACATCGCCGGCCACGTATTCGCTCTCGGTCAGATAAATTTCCAGCCATTTGAAAAAGCGCGCAATCGATTGTGAGCCGCGTTCGACCAGCGCCGGAATCGCCGGAATGGGATCGGCGCCGCCGCCCGGAATCGAGCGCTGGGCAAATTTTTCGTGCTGATTACGGAAGACTTCTGAACCGCCAATCATGCCGTCGAATTCCATCTTGCGCTGGCGTGATTCGACGATGGCTTTCTCGCGGGCGTTGCGCCCGAGCAGCGCGGGTTGCGCTTGAATGGATTCGAAATAACGGCAGATAGCCATGACCTCGTCGATGCGTGTGCCGTCATCGAGTTCGAGGGTCGGCAACAGCCCGCGCGGGTTGATGGCCAGGAAAGCCGGCGAGAGGTTCTCGCCATCGACAATATTGACCTCGATGGTCGGCAGTTCGATACCTTTCTCGGCCAGGAAGATGCGCGCGCGGCGCGGATTGGGTGCCATGGCACAGTCATACAGCTTCATGGTGATGGGCTCCTGTGGGTATGAGGGACGGTCGTCAGGCGAGCGTGAGACGCTCGCCGCCCGCACCGTCGTTGAACTGCAATTCTGCGAGTCGTGCATACAGGCCGCCGGCCTCGCTCAGGTCAGCGTGAGTGCCACTGGCGACGATGCGACCGGCCTCGAGCACCACAATACGGTCGGCGCTGCGCACTGTGGCGAGGCGATGGGCGATGACCAGCGTGGCGCGATCTTTCATCAAGGCCTTGAGGGCGTCTTGAACCAGTAATTCCGACTCGGCATCGAGCGCGCTGGTGGCTTCGTCCAGTAGCAGGATGGCGGGTTGTTTGAGGACCGCGCGGGCGATGGAAATGCGTTGCTGCTGGCCGCCGGACAGACGCACGCCGTGTTCACCGACCTCGGTCTGGTAACCATCGGGCAGACGTTCGATGAAGTCCGCGGCAGCGGCGGCGCGGGCGGCGGCACGCACGTCGTCGTCGCTGGCACCGGGGCGTCCGTAACGAATGTTTTCCATGATGGTGTCGGCGAACAGCACGGTGTCTTGCGCGACCACGGCGATACGGCGTCGCAGTTCGCGCGCATCGACCCGTGCGATATCAACACCATCGACCAGGATGCGGCCTTGCTGCGGGCGATAGAACGCCAGCGCCAACGCCAGCACACTGCTTTTGCCGGCGCCGGACGGGCCGACCAGCGCGATGGTTTCGCCGCGTCGCAGTTCGAGTGAAAAGTTGCTCAAGGCCGCCGACTCGGGCCGCGACGGATAATTGAAAGTCACATTCTCGAAGCGCAGTTCACCGCGCGAGGGGTGTGGCAGGGTGTCGGGCACGGCCGGTAGTATGTGGTCGGGCTTCACCGCCAGCAGTTCGACCAGTCTCTCGGTGGCTCCGCCGGCCTGCTGCAGGGCGCCGAAGATCTCCGACAGTCCGGCGGTCGAGCCGCCGGCGAATACCGCATAAAGCAGAAACTGGCCGAGTTGGCCGCCACTCATGCGGCCGCTGACGACATCTTGCGCACCTATCCACAACACCAGCACCAGCGCGCCGAAGACAATGGTGATGGCGTAGGCGGTGAGTAGCGCGCGTTGCCGAATACGGCGGCGTGCAGCGCCAAAGGCGCCTTCGACGGTCGCGTCATAACGTGCACCGTGCAGATCTTCGAGGGTGTAAGCCTGCACCAGGGGCATCGCGTTCAACACTTCGCCGGCCAGCGCCGAAGTATCGGCCAGGCGGTCCTGGCTGGCGCGCGACAGCGCGCGGACGCGACGACCGGCAAGAATGATCGGCACCACCACCAGCGGGATCACGAGCACGATGATGCCGGTCAGGCGCGGACTGGTGACGGTCAGCATCACCACCGCGCCAAACAAGGTGAGTGAACTGCGCAGCGCAATCGAAAGGCTGCTGCCGACGACATTCTGGATCAAGGTCGTGTCGGTGGTCAGACGCGACAGCAGTTCGCCACTCTTGGTCACTTCAAAAAAACTCGGGCTCAAGCTCAGCACATGACGAAACACCGCACTGCGCAGGTCGGCCACCACCCGCTCGCCTAGCCATGACACCAGATAAAAACGCAAGGCCGCAAAGCAGGCGGTCGCCACCGCCAGCGCGAACAAACCCAAGAAATAACGATTGACCGAGGCGCTGTGGGCGGCGTTGAGACCACTGTCGACGACGTATCGCACTGCGACCGGCATGGCCAGGGTCGAGAGCGCTGCAGCGACCAAGGCCAGCAGCGCGCAGGCGATCACGCCGCGGTAGGGAACAAGGAAAGGTCGCAGTCCACGCAGGCCGCTGAAACGGGAACGGGGCTTGGCAGCGGCAGGCGGTTCGAGTGCTTTCATGTCGGTACGGATGGCGGGCGCGCTCAGTGTGGGCGCGTGACGATAACACAGTGCCTGCGCGGGCCCGGCGCGAGCTATCTTTCTGGCGGTGGCGGGCATCGTCGCGCTGGATAAAATCACACCATGAACAAACCCTTCAATCCCGCCGCTGAACGCAACAAGGTGCCGATTCTCGCGACCATCGAGCGTTATCTGCTAGGCAGTCGCGATGTGCTCGAAATCGGTGCGGGCAGTGGTCAACACGCGGTATACCTCGCCGCGCAACTGCCGCACCTGCGCTGGCAGCCGAGCGAGCAGGCCGATCATCTGGCGGGTCTGAAGTCGACCCTCGCCGATGCGCGGCTCGCCAATCTTCTGCCGGCATTGGAGTTGAACGTGTTGCACGAGCCGTGGCCGCTCGCGACGCTGGATGCGGTGTTTGCTGCCAATGTCGTGCAGTGCATGAGTTCGCCGGCGCTGGAAGCACTGTTTCGCGGCGTCGGCACACGCCTCGCCGCGCAAGGCGTGTTCCTGCTCTACGGACCGTTCAACCGCGACGGCCGTTTTACCAGTGAAGGCAATCAGCAGCTCGACGCCTGGGCGCGCTCGCTGCATGCGGACTTCGGTTTGCGTGACCGCGAACATCTCGAACAACTGGCGGCGCGCCACGGACTGCGGCTATGCGAGGATCACGTCATGCCCGCCAACAATCAATTGCTGGTGTGGCGCGCCGCCGCAAGCCGCACTCCTAACGCAGATAGTCAGGCCCCCGTCACATGAGCCAGCCACCCGCCGACCTCGACGCGCTGCTGCGCGCCGCGCCCGCCGACCATATCGCGCTTTATTACGACGGTAAGGCGGTCACTTATGGTGAGCTTGCGCTTGAAGCCGAGCGTGTCGCCGCCGGTCTTCATGCACGGGGCTTGCGTGAGGGTGATCGCATCGCAGTGTGGTTGCCGAATATTCCTGCATGGCTGTGTCTGATGTTTGCCTGTGCGCGGCTCGGCGCGATCCTGGTGTCGGTCAATACGCGTTTTCGCGCCCATGAAGTGGCCGATATCGTCGCGCGCGCCGGTTGCCGCATGCTGGTGTTGTGGCCGGATTTCAAAGACATCGACTTCATCGGCATTCTGCGCGCCATCGAGCCGGCAGCGCTGGCGGGCTTGCAGCATGTCGTCGTCTACAACGAAGGCGCCGCCCACCCGCATGAAACTATCGTGCCTGGCGTGCCCGTCAGTCACTACGCTGACTTGTGTCGCGCCGGCGCGTCGATTCCGGCCACCGGCGGGGCGGACCATCGCTGCGTGATCTTCACCACCTCGGGCACCACCAAGGCACCGAAATTTGTCTGTCATGTGCAGGGCACCGTGGCGCATCATGCCTCCGACGTTGCGCGCGCGCTGGGCATGACGCACGAGGGCGCCAAGGTTTTGCAGGCGCTGCCTTTGTGTGGCGTGTTTGGTTACACGCAGGCGCTGGCAGCACTGGTCGCGCGTGCTCCGATGGTGATGATGCCGGTGTTCGATGCAGCACGCTCAGCGCGTCTCATTCGTGAACTCGGCATCACTCACATGAACGGCGTCGATGACATGATGGATCGTATGCTCGCTGAGGTATCCGATCAGACAGCTTTTCCGAGTCTCGCGCATTTCGGCTACGCCCTGTTCAATCCCGCCCTCGAAGACATCGTTGAACGGGCAGCGGCGCGGGGCGTGACGCTGCGTGGTCTGTATGGCATGAGTGAGTGCCATGCATTTTATGCGTTACAGCCCATCGAACTGCCTGCCAGCGAACGCCGCAAAGGCGGTGGCCGTCCGGTCGCACCGCAGGCTAAGGTGCGCGTGCGCGACCCCGACAGCGGCGCTTTACTCGATGTCGGAGTGGCCGGTGAGCTCGAGATCAGCGGCCCGAGTCTCTTGCACGAATACTTCGGTGATGCCGATGCGACCGCCGCGGCCATCACCAGCGATGGTTTCCTGCGCACAGGCGATCTTGCCTATCTCGAGGCAGACGGCCGCTTCTGTTACGTCGCGCGTATGGGCGATGTGATGCGGCTGGCGGGTTTTTTGACCAGCCCGCTTGAAATCGAAGCAGTGCTGGATGAACACCCGGCGGTACACAGCAGTCAGGTGGTGGCGATAGAGATCGAAGGCGCGCCGGCGCCGGTCGCGTTCGTATTGGCGGCGGGCTCGAGTGTCGATGCCGAGGCCGTGATCGATTTCTGCCGCGCACGGTTGGCCAATTACAAAGTACCGAAACGGGTTTTCACCCTTGATGCGTTCCCGACCACCTTGAGCGCCAATGGCACCAAAATTCAAAAAAGCCGGCTGCGCGTGCTCGCGCAAGACATGATTAACAAAGCAGGGGAGAAACACGCATGACACGTCTGAGTACATTGAGCCGCAGCATCGCCGGCAAGGTGGCGCTGGTCACCGGCGCCGCCAGCGGTATGGGCCGCGCCACTGCTCACCTGTTTGCTGACGAGGGGGCGCACGTCGCGGTCACCGACCTCGATGCCGCCAAAGTGCAGCGGGTGGTCGATGAGATCAAAGGTGCCGGCGGCAGCGCCGAAGGCTGGACACTGGACGTCAGTTCGAACACCGATCGCGAGCGCGTGGTGGCCGCTATCGTCGCCAGGTGGGGGGCGCTCGATATTCTGGTCAACAACGCTGGCATTTCGCGCGACCTGCCGCTGGAAGCGCCCGATTACGAACAGGTGTGGGACCGCACGCTCGACGTGTTGCTGAAGTCGCAGGTGATGCTGATTCGCACCTGCCTGCCGCATCTGCTGAAAGGCGGTGCCGGCCGTATCGTCAACATCGCTTCAACCGAGGCGCTGGGTGCAACCCGAGGCTTCAGCCCTTATACCGCCGGCAAGACCGGTGTCATCGGTCTCACGCGCTCGCTGGCGGTGGAACTTGCGACGCGTGGCATTACCGTCAATTGTATTTGCCCGGGGCCGATACGCACCGGCATGACGGCGGGCATTCCGGAAGAAGCGAAGGCAGAGTTCGCGCGCCGGCGGGTGGCGTTGCGTCGTTATGCAGAGCCCGAGGAAGTCGCGCAGGCGACCTTGAATTTCGTGCTGCCGGCCGCGCAGTACATCACCGGCCAGCATCTGGCCGTCGATGGTGGCATGACCATTCGTAATGCCTGATGCAGCACGAGGCTGGCCTGCGGTGGCCAGCCTCGTGTGTCAACTCACGACGCGACGATGGCGCTCAGCCCGTGCGGGCTCAGGATTTCTATCCAATAGCCGTCCGGGTCTTTGATGAAGGCCAGGCCTTTCATCTTGCCGTCGTCGGGGCGTTTCACGAATTCCACGCCGAGTTGTTCGAACCGCGCGCAGGCGGCGTAGACGTCGGGCACCGATACGCCGATGTGGCCAAAGCCGCGCGGGTCGCTGTTGCCATTGTGATAGCCGGCGAAGTTGGCGTCGCTTTCGCTGCCCCAGTTATGCGTCAGTTCGACCAGTGCCGGGCGTCCGAACACCCATTTGGCGCGCTCCGCGGCGTCGCTGGGGATGGTTTCACCGGCGGCCAGATAGCCGACGAAATAGAGCGTGAACTGCATGTCGGGAAAGTCGTAACGGTCGAGCAGGGTCATGCCCAGCACGTCCTGATAGAAGGCGACCGATACTTTCGGGTCGCGGACCCGCAGCATGGTCTGGTTCATGACAAATCCGGCGGTGGGTGAGGCGCTGGCCATCGCGATACTCCGTTGAACTGAATGAGGCGTTAAAAACCGCGCGATGCGCGGCGCCGGCAATATACCCTGCCGCCGCACCACTTGGCAGCGACCGCGGCGTGCGGAAGCTCAGGGCGGGATTCAGTCGATGCGGTCGAAAGCGCGCGGCACGCGTTCGTCGTCGAGGGTTTTATCTATCGCGTCATAGAGTTCGCCGAGCAGCGGCACCACGCGCAGGCGAATGGCATCGTGCAGACAGCGGCGCACCCGCGGCGAGTCGCAGTATTCGACTGTCGCCTGCCACAGAATGCGGCAGGCAGTCGCGGGTTGCAGCGGATTTTCCAGCGGATCGAGCGGGTGCCCGAGCACATTGGCGAGACGCACGTTGAGTTGAAAGAGTTTGAGCTTGAATTTTTCGGCGGCGGCGTGGCCGATGGCGATGATGGTCGAATCCTGTTCGACCTCTTCGTCGCCAACCATGTCGATGTGCGGGCCGGCGGTGCCTTGTCCGCGTCGCATCAACATGGGCGACACGGTCAGTTCCTGGGTCTGGTCGAGATCGCTCACGACTGCGAAGGCCTGCAGGAACTGGCGTTCAATAGTGCGGCCTATGGGAATCGCTTTCTCGTCAAGCAGGTCTGCTTCGGCGCGCGCGTCGCGCGCCTGGGCGGGAGTGGAGGTATCGGCCTCGTGACGCAGGCGCCGGCCGGTCTCAGTGCGCAGCGTCCAGATGATATTGGGCAGCAGTTTTTCGGCGCTCTTACGGCAGGCAAGCATGATCTTGCGATGCTCGGCCGAACGCCCGCGGCGCCCCGCGACAGGCTCGAGCACGCGTGCCTCGACGGCGGCGTGGGCGATGGCTTTCAGGGCAGTACGCAGGTTGTCATCCTGGCGTTTGAAGCGCAGCCCGAGACCGACCGGCGTGCGCCACATGATCTGTACCGGTGCCTGGACTTTCTGACTTGAGCCGTCGATCAGGCGTACAGAGAATTCGAGGCGCGCGCTGGTGCCCTGCTCAAGCGCCTCGCGCCCGGGCTCGGGGGCCTTGAGATCGATCTTGAGCGCCATACCCGTGCTGCTGATGTCTTCTATCGTGCAGGCCACGGCGGTGTTCTTGCGGTCGAACACGATGGCGGGCAACGAGACTTCATGTCTGATGCTACCGCGCCGGCGACCCCAGTCATCGGGTCTGGTCAGTCCTTCTACTTGCTCGTCTATCACGCTGCCGTTCGTTCCGCTCGCATTCGTATTGGTACCGGGTTCGCGTCGCCGCTGCCGCAGGGCGCGCTATGGCATTGAAGCCGTTCACGAAGTGACTGGGTACCTTACCACCGGTGGGCGCGCCAATGGAATCACGAAATTCGGAAAAACATGAATTTGCGTCAACTACCCGAGGGACTACTTCG
>CAMCBY010000040.1 GCA_945873015.1 Klebsiella pneumoniae | reverse complement strand
TATTTCAGTCAGAAGCTGAAAGTGTATGGGCGCGAGGGTGAAACCTGCGAAGTGTGCGGTGGCTTGATCACCATGAAGGTGATCGGACAGCGTTCAAGTTTTTTTTGCGGCAAGTGTCAGCGCTGATGCTGGTACGGAATCAGCCTTCTTATTGTGGGTCAGACTTGAGTCTGACACTTCGATGGGCCGGTGAATGTCAGACTGAAGTCTGACCCACATTGAATCGTAGGCGTAGTCACTTCGCGGCCGGGGTCCACACTTCGGCACGGCCTTCACCGCGCGGGTCGCTCGCGGCTTTCACTTCACCGCTTTTCAGATCCCAGGTCACGGCGTGCATGTTGCCGTAGCGTCGTTTTGATTCGTTGAGTTTGTGACCCTTGGCGGTGAGTGCTGCCTGGGTCGCGGCATCGAGACCACCTGCTTCGTATTCCACCTGGTCGGGCATGTATTGATGGTGATAACGCGGCGCGCTGACCATCTTCTGCGGATCGCCGCCGTCGGCAAATTCCAATACGCCGATGAGCACCATCGAGATGATACGACTGCCACCCGGCGTGCCGAGTATGCCGATACGCTCGGGGCTTTCGAGGAAGGTCGGCGTCATGCTGGACAGCGGGCGCCGACCCGGGCCGACGGCGTTGGCCGAGCCGCCAACCAGGCCATAGGCATTGGGCGTCAGCGGGCTGGTCGCAAAATCGTCCATTTCGTTGTTCAAAAGCACGCCCGTGCCGGCCGGCACACTGGCGGCGCCAAACGGATAGTTCACGCTCAAGGTTGCAGCGACACGATTACCTTCACTGTCGATCACCGAGAAATGGGTGGTGTGATGGTTGGGGTCGACCGTGACGGGCGGCAGGCTGGCACTCGGCGTGGCTTTGTTGATGTCTATCTTGGCGGATAACTCACGCGCATAGGTCTTGTCGGTGAGATGGGCTATCGGCATCTGGACAAAATCCGGATCGCCGAGATAGTCGGCGCGGTCGCGATAAGCGAGGCGCATGGCCTCGATTACGACGTGCATACGATCCACCTTGCTGAGTTCGGCGAGTTTGAAATTTTCGAGAATGTTCAGCGCCTCCAGCATGACGGTGCCGCCGGAGGACGGCGGTGCGGCGGAGACGATACGAATGTCATGATAACGGCCGACCAGCGGCGCACGTTCCTTGACACGATAGTCGGCCAGATCTTTTGCGCTCCAGATGCCGCCGTCAGCACGCGTGCCGGCGACCAGCTTGGCGGCCAGCGGGCCGGCGTAGAAACCGTCATTGCCGCGCTCCGCGATGGCCGTCAGCGTGCGCGCGAGATCGGGCTGGGTAAGCACCGTGCCCAAAGCCGGAGCTTTGTCGTCGCGCAGGAAGATTCGCGCCGCGTCGGAACCGGGTTTGAACGCCGAGGCGCGGAAGCCGGCCATGATGGCGTAATGCTCACTGACCGCGAAACCTTGATTGGCGAGCGCAATGGCCGGTGCAAGATTTTGCGCGAGCGGCAGACGCGCGTAATGGCGGGATAGATAAACCAGGCCGGCGGGCAAACCCGGAATGCCGGCGGCCAAGCCGCCATTCAGGGAGCGCGCCGGCGCAACTTTGCCATCGGCGTCGAGAAACATGGTGGGTGTGGCGGCGGCCGGGGCGGTCTCGCGCGCATCGATCATGCCGTCGTGCTGATTGCGTGCGTCGTGCACCAGGAAAAACCCGCCACCGCCGATGCCCGAACTGTAGGGCTCGACCACCGCGAGCGCAGCCGCCACCGCAATGGCGGCGTCGAAGGCATTACCGCCGGCGGCGAGCACGGTGTGACCGGCGGCGGTCGCAAGCGCATGGGCACTGGCGATGGCGTCCTGCGGCGGCGTGGCGGGGCGCGCAGTGACAGCGAGTGGTGCGCTGGTGACGAGGGCGAGCAGCAAGACACGGATGAGACGATTCACGCGATGTTCTCCTCGTCCCGCGGGGGGGCGGTCAGGGCATGGAATTTGGCAAGCAGGCCGGCGTGGTTTTCCGGGTGCTCGGGGTCTTTCGGGATGCAATCGACCGGACACACCGCCACGCACTGTGGTGTATCGAAATGACCCACGCACTCGGTGCAGCGCGCAGGATCGATTTCGTAATGCACGCCACCATCGTAGATGGCGTGATTGGGACATTCCGGCTCACACACATCGCAGTTGATGCACTGCTCGGTGATCTTGAGGGCCATGGTCTGGCCGCTGCGGGATTAACGAGGCGGTGCGACGGTGCGTCGATTGCTGACGCGTTCGAGCAGCACCTGCTTGATGTGAGGATGAACAAAATCACTGATGTCGCCGCCCAGCGCCGCGATTTCGCGCACCAGTGAGGAGGAGATATAAGTGAATTTTTCCGAGGTCGGCAGGAATACGGTATCGGCTTCGGGCATGAGCTTGCGATTCATGCCGGCGAGCTGGAACTCGTATTCAAAGTCGGTGACCGCACGCAGTCCGCGCAGGATCAGCGACGCCTTGTTGGCGCGCGCGAAATCGACCATGAGTCCGTCGAAACGTTTGACCTCGACATTCTTGAAATGGGCGAGGATCTCGGCGGCGAGGGCGACCCGCTCATCCACCGAGAACACGGTGTTCTTGGCGGTGCTGCCGGCGACGGCCACGATCAGCTTATCGAACAACGGCGAGGCACGGCCGACGATGTCGGTATGCCCGTGCGTGATCGGATCGAATGTGCCGGGATAAATAACGGTGATGCCCAAAGCTGTTCCCCGAGGGTCTACGAGTGAGGCGAATGATCACGATTCCGGCGCAGTTAGTCTAGCCCGCATTTTTTACCCCCTGACGGGTGTGGGTCCATACTCAGCCAGCGGCGCGCAACAGCATGTAATCCACTTGCTGCGTATGGCCCGCACGGTGCACCGTGAAGGCAGCCGTGTCGAGCAGCGCCTCACGCTCACATTCGACATAGAGCAGGGCGCGTGGCGCCAGCCAGCCCGCCAGTAAGCGGCTCGTCACCGCATTGACCATGTCGCGGTGAAACGGCGGGTCGAGAAATACGATGTCGTAAGGGATGGGCGGGCCATGCAACCAGCTCAGCACATCGACGCCACACACTTCGGCCTTATCGGCCTTGAGACGCTCTTTCAGTGCTTCGATGCGTTTGACCAGCGCCGCATCCTTTTCGACCAGGGTGCTGTGGGCAGCGCCCCGCGACAGTGCCTCGAAACCGAGAACACCGGTGCCGGCAAACAAATCGAGGCAGCGCGCGCCGGGCAATTCCGGTGCAAGCCAGTTGAACAGGGTCTCGCGCACACGGTCTGCACTCGGCCGCAGTTGTTCGCGATGCGCGACCGGAATACGGGTGCCGCGCCACTGACCACCGATAATGCGGATGCTGTGTTCAGCGGCGCGTGCCACGTGCCGTCAGGAGCCCTTGTCGTCGTTGGCCGCGCGGCCAACCACCACGCTGGTCAGTTGCTTGAGCGGCAGGCGACGCGTGAACGCGTCCTTGACCGCTGCCGGGGTGACGGCCGCGACCTTGGTGGTAAAGGAATCGAGATAGTCGAGCGGCAGATCATAGAAGCCGATCATCGCGATGTATTCGGCGATCTGGCGATTGCTGGCGACACGCAGAGGAAAGCCGTCGATGAGGTTGCTGCGCGCCGCTTCGATGGTGCCGGCGGGCGGCCCCTGTTCGACAAATCGGCCGATGGTGTCGTGCAACACCTGCAAAGCTTCGTCCTGCTGTTTGCGGTCGGTCTGCAATTGCGCGACAAACGGGCCAGCCTGGGCCATGGCGATAAAATAGCTCGAAACGCTGTAGGACAGACCGCGCTTGTCGCGGACTTCGTCGAACAGGATAGAGACCAGACCGTTGCCGCCGAGCGCGTGGTTGCCGACCAGCAGCGCGAAATAATCGGGATCGCCACGGCTGACGCCCGGCATGCCGAGCATCACATGGCTCTGGATGGAAGGAAATTCAACATGTTTGGTCTCGGCCTTCGGCAGCGCGACGGCGGGCAAGGCGACCGCGCGTTCGCCGCTCGGCAAGGCCTGGCTTAACTGCTCGGCGATGGCGCTCGCGCCGGCCTTGTCGGTGGCCCCGACAATCGCAATGACGGCGTTGCGCGCAACATAGTAGCGGGCATGAAAGGCGCGGATATCTTCGCGGCTCAAGGCCGTCACACTGGCCTGGGTGCCCTCGGGCGGTGAGCCGTAGGGGTGGCCTGGATAGAGGCTGGCGTAGAACACATCCTCGGCGATGGCGTCGGGCGATTGTTCCTTGTGCTTCAAGGCCACCAGCGTGCGGGCCTTGTCGCGATCGATGGCGCTTTGATCAAAGCGCGGCTTGGCGAGCGCCAATACAAACAATTCCAGTGCGCGCCGGGCATGTTCGCCTTCGGCCAGCGTTCGCAGGCTGGCGAACGCCATATCGCGCTCGGCGCCGTGGCCAAGCACTGCGCCGGTCGCACTCAAAGCGTCATTGAATGCGTTGGCATCGAGCTCGCCTGCGCCTTCGTTCAACAGACCGTTGGTGAGACTGGCGACACCGGCCTGGGCACCATCACGCGCACTGCCGGCGGCGAACACCACACGCGTATCGATCATCGGGATCTCGGGCGCAGCGACAAAATAGACACGCGCGCCGTTACTGGTCTGCCATTGTTCGATATGCGGCCCGGCCAGCACGGCAGCACTCGGCAACAAAGCGAACACGGCGAGGGTAATCATGCGGCGCAGAGGGTTCATGGCGCTTGCTCCGGCTTGAGGTAGGCGACGGTCAGGCCCTGCGGCACGAGGTATTTGGCAGCAACCGCCAGCACCTGTTCAGCCGTCACGGCTTCAATCTTCTCAACATAGGAGTCGCGGTACTTCCAGCCGAGGCCGACCGCTTCCAGTGCACCGATGGTCATCGCCTCGTGCATCATCGAATCGCGTTGAAAGACCGTGTCAGCGACGACCTGGGTCTTGATGCGCTCGAGTTCCGCGGCGGTCGGCGGATGCGCGGACAACGCGGCGAGTTGTTCGACGATGGCCTGCTCGAGCTGTTCGAGGGTGACGCCCTGGGCGGGCACCGCGTTGAACGTGAACAGCGTGTTCAGGCGCGAGGCCGTTTCAACGCCGGCGCTGACGTCGCTTGCCAGCTCGCGGCCGCGCACCAGTTCGCGTTTCAAACGCGCACTGTTGTCACCGGTCAGCATCGCCGCGAGCACGTCTAGCGCATAGGGCTCCCATTCTTCAACGCCTTCACCGCGCAAGGCCTGCGCCAGCACCGGCGCCTTATAGCCCATCACGAGGTAGGGCACGCGCGCCTTGGCGCTGTTGAGGGTCACGCGTTTGGTGCCGTTCTGGGCGATTTCGGGGCGGTCCTTGGGCGGCGCGATGTCGCTCTTGGCGAGCGGGCCGAAGTACTTTTTGGCGAGACCCAGGACCGCCTCGGGTTGCACATCGCCGACCACCACCACGATGGCGTTGTTAGGGCCGTACCAGCGCTGATACCAGGCACGCAGATCAGCGGCGGTCATGTTCTTGATGTCCGCTTCCCAGCCAATCACCGGATAACGGTACGGACTGGTGAGATAAGCCACCGCCTGGGTTGCTTCGAAGGCAAGGGATTGTGGGGAGTCGTCGGTGCGCAGGCGGCGCTCCTCAAGCACCACGTTGATTTCCTTCTCGAACGCTTCGTCGTCAATCACGAGATTGCGCATCCGGTCGGCTTCGAGATCGAAGGAGAGCTCGACATTGTCGGCCGACCATTCTTCGTAATAGGCGGTGTAATCGGCGCTGGTGAAGGCGTTCTGGCGACCGCCGTGGGCGGCAACCGTGGTCGAGAACTTGCCGGCCGGATAACGCTGGGTGCCCTTGAACATCATGTGTTCGAGCGCATGGGAGACGCCGGTGACGCCGTCGTGTTCGTAGGATGAACCGACCCGATACCAGACCTGCACCACGGCCACATGGGCGCGATGGTCTTCCTGCACGATGAGCTTGAGACCATTGTCGAGCAGATATTCGTGGGTGCGTGATGCGGCCTCGGCGGTCACACAGGCAAGTGCGCAGTACAACACTGCGCCCAGCGACAACAAACGCATGGTGGATGCTCCGAAGACGTGACGATGAAACGACCGCAATGCGTCGGGACGACAGCAACGGCGAATGTTAGGATAACGCATTCCGCCGAGGCGGAATGCCGTTCTGATTTGCGAGTGCACGCCAAAGCCTTAACAGTTTGGCGAAGAAGGTCGCGAGGCGAAGGTGGCCTGCGCTCCGCCGGGGCACAGGACTCGTAGCGTATACGTCAATACGTGGGGAGTCCGATCACCAGCGGGGCGCAATATGACGAGCCCAGTAGTTTTTCACTAGCCTGTTCAATGTTCAGTCGACTCAAAGCCGGTATAGCGCGCACCCGCGACAGTCTTGTCAATGGCGTACAACGCCTGTTCACAGGCCGCACACGCCTCGACGCGGCAGCGCTCGAAACCCTGGAAACATTGCTGTTGTCAGCCGATGTGGGCGTCAGTGCCACGGCGCGTATCGTCGAGAAAGTGCGGCGCATCCCGGCCAACCAGTCGCCTGCCGAGGCGGTGCAGGACGAAATGACCGCGATCCTCGCGCCCTGCGAGCAGCCTTTTGAATACAAAGCGCGCGACGACGGCCCCTTTATCATCCTGGTGGTGGGGGTGAATGGCGCCGGCAAGACCACCACCATCGCCAAGATTGCGCAACGCCTCAAGGGCGAGGGCCGCAGCGTGATGCTGGCGGCCGGCGACACGTTTCGCGCGGCGGCGGTCGATCAGCTCAAACGCTGGGGCGAGCGACTCAATATTCCGGTGATTTCCCAAGGCCCGGGCGCCGACACGGCGTCGGTCATCTTTGATGCCTGCGCGGCAGCCAAAGCGCGCAAGATAGACGTCCTGATTGCCGACACCGCCGGGCGCCTGCATACCCAGGACAACCTCATGGCGGAACTGGCCAAAGTGCGCCGCGTGGTCGGCAAACATCAGGCCGACGCGCCCCACGAGACGCTGCTGGTGCTGGACGCCACCATGGGCCAGAACGCGCTCAATCAGGCCCAGGAATTCATGGGCCAGGTGGCGGTGTCGGCGCTGTGCCTGACCAAACTCGATGGCACCGCCAAGGGCGGCGTGATTTTCGCCCTGGCCGAGCGACTGCGGCTGCCGATCCGCTACATCGGCATCGGCGAAAAAGCCGAAGACCTGCAGGTCTTCAATGCCCGTGAGTTCACCCGCGCCTTGCTGGGCGACTTCGCCGGCTCCAAGGTCGATGAGGACGACACCGAACAGAGCTGAGCGTTACGCGCTTTACCCCCGTCACGCCCGTTTCACGCGGGTATCGACTGCCGTTGTGACTAAAGTCAAAACGAACCTCTGCCGCATTTAGCACTCGAAGTTTGGGAGTGCTAAACTGCCATCAACAGAACCCAGCGAGGTGTCTTCACCCATGACCCATGCCCTGAACCTCAGTCTGACCTCCGGCGCCGGCTCGTTGGAAAGCTACATCGATGCGGTCAACCGTATCCCGCTGCTGCCTGCCGAACAGGAACAAGAATTGGCGCGCCGCTACCGTGAAGAGGACGACCTGGACGCAGCCCGTCAGTTAGTACTCGCCCACCTGCGGTTTGTGGTGAAGGTTGCGCGCGGCTACAGCGGTTATGGCCTGGCCCAGAGCGACCTCATCCAGGAAGGCAACGTCGGCCTCATGAAGGCGGTCAAACGTTTCGACCCGAGCGTCGGCGTGCGCCTGGTATCGTTCGCGGTGCATTGGATCAAGGCCGAGATGCACGAATTCATCCTGCGCAACTGGCGCATCGTCAAGGTCGCGACCACCAAGGCGCAGCGCAAGCTGTTCTTCAACCTGCGCAGCGCACGCAAAGCGCTGGGTTGGATGGGTGCCGGCGAAGTGGACTCACTGGCCAAGGAATTCGGTGTCGAGAACCGCGATGTGCTGACCATGGAGCAACGCCTGAACGCGCATGATGTGTCTTTCGATGTGAACCCGGACGGCGAGGAAGAACAGTTCGTGCCGGCCGCCTATCTGGTGGACAGGCGGTTTGAGCCAACCGTGCTGCTGGAACAGGAAGAGGGCGACGATAATCGTACCGACAGCCTGCGCGAGGCACTGGCCACCCTTGATGAGCGCAGCCGCGACATCGTCACCAGCCGCTGGCTGATCGAGCCCAAGCTGACGCTGCACGATCTGGCGGCGCGTTATGGCGTGTCGGCCGAGCGCATTCGACAGTTGGAAAAAAATGCCTTCAATACTCTGAAGAAGGCTTTGCCGGATTTTGAACCGGAGGCCGAGCCGGCCTGAGGCCGGCGCGGCATTAAACCGGATTAAGCGCGCGCTGCCGGACCGCGCGCTGCGGAACGCACATACAACGACACCAGATAAAGCGCGAGGAACAGCGCGAAGTAATATTCCTGGGGTTCGCTCCAGCGGATCTCGACCGGCAGTTCCTTGATGCCAAACAGGTGTTTCATACGCTGCGGTGCACGGATGAGTTCGGCCATGACGGCCGTCGGCAGCACATCCATGGTCGGCCAGAACCAGTAGAACAAACCACCCTCGGCGTAGGGTGAGCCGCGTTTCCATTCCCGCACCGGCACCAGTATGCCGCCTATCACCACCCACAATTCCAGCAACGCACGCGGCTTCTGATCGAACCAGCTGCTCATGTTGTGCAGATTGGTTTCGTCCTGATCATTGAGCTTGCCGATGGCGTCGGGCGTTGACCAGTGGAAGAGCTGCTGGCCCCAGGATAATTCTTCCCCGGCAAAGTAGATGCAGGCCAGGGTGACGGTCGCCACCCAGGCGATGACGAGGGTGTCGCGGGTCGGTAACAGGCGTTTCAGCAGGGCGAGACCAAAAAGCGCGCCGATAATCGCGACCAGCGGTGTGGCGAGTTCAACCAGACCTATCTCGTGGATGATCCAGTCGCGGTAAAAATCGGGACTCAGGATTTTGGCCGCGATCACCACCACCGCCATCAGCGGCGGAAACCACAGGCGCAACCAGGCCGGCAGGACAGGCTGCGGCCGCTGGTAGGTCACACTCAGGCTCCGGTCACGAATGTGAGGATGCCGTTCCAGTAGTGGTCGAGAAAGAAAAAGAAGAACAGGCCGGTCAGGTAGAAAATGGAATAACGAAACGTGGCCCAGGCTATCTGGTCATCGTCATCGCGCAGCATGGCAATCGCGTAATAAAGAAACACCGCGTCCAGCGCCAGCGCTCCCACCAGATAAACCAGGCCGCTCATGTAGGTCACATAGGGCAGGATGGTCGAAATAGTCAGGATGACGGTGTAGAGCAGGATCTGCTTGCGCGTGAAATCGACGCCGTGGGTGATGGGCAGCATCGGGATCTGAGCCTTCGCGTACTCCTCGCGACGGAAGATGGCGAGTGCCCAGAAATGCGGCGGCGTCCACGCGAAGATGATTAGAAACAGCAGCAAGGCATGGGGATCGACCGTACCCGTGACCGCTGTCCAGCCGAGTACCGGCGGCGCGGCACCAGCGGCACCGCCAATGACGATGTTCTGCGGCGTCGCGTACTTGAGATACATGGTGTAGACGACGGCATAACCAATCAGCGAAGCGAAGGTCAGCACCGCCGTCAGCAGGTTGACGAACGCGACCAGCAGATACATCGCGAGGGCGCCGATGATCAGTGCAAAGATCAGGGCCTGGGTACGATTCAGGCCACCCTGCGGTAAGGGGCGGTTTTTGGTGCGGGCCATCAAGGCGTCGATGCGGTGCTCGGCGACATGATTGATGGCGGCGGCGGAACCGGCGGCGAGCCCGATACCGAGCGTGGCCGGGATCAGAATGGCGAGTGGCACCGCCCCTGGCGTCGCCAGGAACATGCCGATCACCGCAGTAAACACGATCAGACCGACGACCCGCGGCTTGCAGAGTTCGGCGTAGTCGCGCCAGTGGCCTAGCGCGGAAGGAACCATACTTTCGGTCAGCATGATGGCAGCGTTTCTTTGCGACGCGTGGTGTGCACGAGGGTTAACAGGGTCAACAACAGTACTGCGGCAATGCCGTTGTGGGCGACCGCGACCGGCAAGGGCAGGCCGCCCAGTACATTGGTGATACCGAGGCTGACCTGCAATGCGAGCGCGGCGAGTATACATGATGCAACCCGGCGCAGCCGCACGTCGCGGCTGCGCCATGCAAGCACGGCCGTCGCGACGATGACCAGCGTGGCGAGCAGCGCACCGAGGCGGTGGCCGAGGTGGATGGCGGTGCGCGCCGGCGTGTCGAGCACGCCAAACTCGTAATTGATTCCTAAGCCACGCCATAACACGTAGGCCTCGTGGAAATCGGTGTGCGGCCACCAACGGCCCTGACAGGTCGGAAAATCGGTGCAGGCCAATGCTGCGTAATTCGCGCTGGTCCAGCCGCCGAGGAAGATTTGCACGATGAGGATAACCAGCGCCACGCGCGCCGCGCGATACAGGCCGGAGCGGACGCTTGGGACTATCGCCATGCCGCGGACGCTCAGCAGGTTCCACCATAACAACGCCAGCGTAGCGAGGCCACCGAGTAAGTGGGCGCTCACCACTAGAGGTTTAAGCAACAACGTCACCGTCCACATGCCGAGCAGGCCTTGCAGGATGACCAGCGGTACGAGCGGGAACACGACCGGGCTGAGCTGCAAGGCCGTGCGCCGCGCGGTATTCAAGGCGCCCGCCGCCAACACCACGATGCCGAGTCCGAGGGTGCTGGCGAGATAACGATGAATCATCTCGCGCCATGCTTTGCCCGCCTCGAGTGGGCGCGCATGCCAGTTGGGGTCTTGCAGATGAATGTCGGCGTTGTGGCTGGGAACGGTGACATGGCCGTAACAGCCGGGCCAATCAGGACAGCCCAGACCGGCATCACTCAGACGCACGTAAGCACCTAACACGATCACGCTGAGCGCGAGCAGCGGCAGAAAATGCGACAACAGGCGGAGGGTGCGGTTCATGATCAGTTGATGGAAGAGCCACGCAGCAGGCGTTTCAGGTCTTCTTTGATGCCGGCGGGCTCGGCATCGGTGGAAAACACCATCATCGCAAAGCGCTGCGAATCCACAATCACGATGCCGTGCTCGCGCGCGACGCCGGTGCGAGCTGCCACTTCGCGGGCCAACAGGGCGCGGGCGCCCGCGTCGGCAATCGTCAGTGCCTGGTCGATGGATTGTGCCGGCGCCGCATCGACCAGCGCCACGACATGAACGCGTGCGCCCTGGGCACCGACCAGCCCGCGTATGGTAGTCAGGAGCTCGATGGTCTTCACGCAGTCGACACCACAGGGACCGGCACCGTAGTACATGAGTCCCCATTCGGCGGGTGCGAGCTGCAAGGCCTGGAGGGCCGCACCGGCCGCTTCGGCCGAGAAGTCGACGGGTGGCTGGATGAGCTCGCCGTGATTGAGTTGGGTTTGCGGGATCTTTTCGGGATGCATGATGGCGAACCACCATGCGATCAGAATCGGCGCGACGAACGCTGCCAACACCGCGATGGGCACCCAACGCTGGCGTTTGGGCGGATGGTTTTCGGAGCGGTCAGTCATGCGGGCGCCTCTTGGCGTAAAGATTCCAGAAACCAATCGCGGCGAGCACCAGCGACATCGCGAACCATTGCACTGCGTAGGAGCGGTTGCGGGCCGAGCCATCACCGGGCAAAACCCACGCGACGCGCAAGGCACCGAGCGCGTTGGCATCGAGATAGACGATACCGGGCCACAGCGGACGGTCGAGCAGTGATTCGACGCCGGCAATCTTGACTCGCTGCACGCGAAATACCTGCGGGCTCATGATGTCCGCCTGGGCGGCACTCGCCTCGAGTTCGATGCCGACCGTCGGTTCAGGGCCGATATAACCGTTGATGGTGGTCGGGTCTGCCGGCGCAAGTACGTCGGGCACGGTGTTGCGGTCATCCGGCAGTGGCACCCAACCGCGGTCAACCAGCACCGTCGGCCCATTGTCGGCAACGAACGGGGTGAGGATCTCGTAACCGGGTTGCCCCTGCTGGGAGCGATTATCGAGCACGACGTGTTGGTCGAGGTAATGGCCACGCAGCGAGACACGGCGCCAAAGATACTCGCTCAATGGGGTGTCGCGGGCGATGTTTTCGAAATCGAGCGGCGCGGCGCCGTGGCGGGCTGTGAAGGCCTGATAGCGGGTTTGTTTGTCTGCCGCGCGGTGCAGCTGCCAGAAACCGAGGCTGGCGAGTCCGGCGCAGGCGGCCAGCAGGACCAGCGTCAAGATGACGCGCGTCCAGGGATTGATTGAGGGGCTGCGCACAAATAACCGATAATCAGCGTTGTTCTAATGTGTAAGACGGGAAGGCAATGACCACCTCACCGATAGTCAAAGCGGCGATCATCGGCATCTTCGTCATGATACTCGTAGCCTTAGGCTCCGCTTTCGTCAGTCTGTTCCGGCGGCGTCAGGGCGATGATGGCAAATCGACGGTCAAGGCATTAACAGTACGTGTTGGCCTGTCCATCGGATTGGTGGTGACTATCATTGTATTGAATGCGCTCGGCATCATTTCACCGAACTGAGCCGCAAAAAAAAGCGCCACCTTCTAGGTGGCGCTTTTTGGCTTTTGAGGTTTAACTCCTCAAATCCAGTACACGAAAATAAACAAGCCGATCCAGACCACGTCGACAAAGTGCCAGTACCAGGCCACCGCTTCGAAGGCGAAGTGATGTTTGGGCGTGAAGTGGCCCCTGATCGAGCGGCCGAGGATGACGGCGAGCATGATGGTGCCCATGGTGACGTGAAAACCATGAAAGCCGGTCAGCATGAAGAACGTCGCCCCGTAGATGCCCGAGTTCATGGTCAAACCGAGTTCATGGTAAGCGTGGCCGTATTCTTCGCCCTGCAGGAAGACGAAGGTCGCACCCAAAGCAACGGTGGCCGCCAGACCTAGAATCAGCTGGCCGCGGTTGGCCTTCTGCAGACCCCAATGGGCCCAAGTCACGGTCGCGCCGCTGGTCAGCAGGATGAGCGTGTTAGTGAAGGGCACACCCCAGGCGCCGATGGTTTCCTTGAACTGCGCAAAACCATAGTTGGAGGGCGGGTTGAACAGCGGCCAGGTGGCTGCGAACTGCGGCCACAGGAATTCGTTGGTCGCAAGTTTGGCGCCTTCGCCGCCGAGCCATGGCACGGAGTACATGCGCGCGTAATAGAGCGCGCCGAAGAAGGCCGCGAAGAACATCACTTCCGAGAAGATGAACCAAGCCATGCCCATGCGGAAGCTGACATCAACCTGCTCGTTGTATTTGCCATCCTCGCTCTCGCCGATGACGGTGCCGAACCAGCCGAACAGCATATACACGAACATCAGGAAACCTGCACCGAGGATCATCGGACCGGCCGAATGGCCGTTAAGAGAAGTGGCGCCGCCGACGAACATCGTGAAGATCGAGATGCTTGCGGTGATGGGCCAGCGACTGGGTTCTGGGACGTAATAGTCCGCGTGGTCTGCGTGTCCTGCACTACTCATGACTTGGTTCTCGGTTTAAGTGAAATTCCCCGAAGCCGTGGTCGACTTCATGAACGCGGCTCGGCCGCTACTTCGTTTGACGCAGTCGGGTTAACGGACTGGAAAAACGTATAGCCCAAGGTCAGCACCGTGACCTCCGGCGGCAGACGTGGATCGACGATGAACCGCACCGGCATGCGGCGCGTTTCACCGGCGGCCAACGTCTGCTGGGTAAAACAGAAACACTCGGTTTTCTTGAAATACTTGGCGACGGTGTTCGGCGCCACGCTCGGCACGGCGTTGCCATCGACAGAAGCCGGGTCAGAGTTGTGTACTTCAAATTCCACCTGCGTCTCGACGCCGGGATGAACCACGACCTTATTGACCAGCGGCCGAAATTCCCAGGGCAACTGTGCATCGACGTTGGTGACGAACTCAACCGTCACCGAACGACTTTCATCAACTGGCAGAGCGGCAGCTTGTGCTTCTGTCAGCCTGCCGGTCTTGCCGTTCAGGCCGGTAATGGTGCAGAACACGTTATAGAGCGGCACCAGCGCATAGCCGAAGCTGAACATCAGACAAGTCGCCAGTACCAACTTGGTGACCGTGCGGCGATTGGCTGATTTTTGCGTCGGATCTTGCATGTCTTTAAAGCTTCGAGACGAACACCCAGCCGTAGATCGCCAGTGCGATCACCGCGAGTACGACGGCGGTACGCGTGGCTGCCCGTTGCTGGGCAGCGCGCGTGGCGTCGTCGGTGTGGCCAGAGCCCATGTTCATGCTCAGCGCATGCCGCCTTCAATGGTCGCCGGGTCGGGCGGGGTGTTGAAGCTGTGGTAAGGCGGCGGCGAAGGCAGCGTCCACTCCAGACCATGCGCGCCTTCCCAAACCTGGTCGGTCGCCTTCACTCCACCCTTGACGCACTTGACCACAACCACAACGAACAGCAGCTGCGACAGGCCAAACACAAAGCCGCCGATGCTGGAAACCATGTTGAAGTCGGCGAACTGCACCGAGTAGTCCGGGATACGACGCGGCATGCCGGCCAGACCCAGGAAGTGCTGCGGGAAGAACAACACGTTGACCGAGATGGTCGAGATCCAGAAATGGAGTTTGCCAAGACCTTCGTCGTACATGTGACCCGTCCACTTCGGCAACCAGAAATAGGTGCCGGCCATCAACGCAAAGACCGCGCCGGTGACGAGTACGTAGTGGAAATGGGCGACCACGAAATAGGTGTCGTGGTACTGGAAGTCGACCGGCGTCACACCGAGCATGAGGCCCGAGAAACCACCAATCGTGAACAGGACCACGAACGCGATCGCGAACAACATCGGAGTCTCGAAGGTCATCGAACTTTGCCACATGGTGGCGACCCAGTTGAAGACCTTGACGCCGGTAGGCACCGCAATCAGCACGGTGGTGTACATG
>CAMCBY010000039.1 GCA_945873015.1 Klebsiella pneumoniae | reverse complement strand
AAAATCTCGGCCTCGGCATTTCTTCTGCACCCATCACCTATAGCGTTGACGGCAAACAATACGTTTCGCTGCTGGTCGGTTGGGGCGGCGGTGGTCTGATTGCCGGCACGCTGGCGGCCCAGCATGGCTGGAAATACAAAACCCACCCGCGTCGTTTGTTCACCTTTACGCTGGATGGCAAACAGGCCGTGCCGAATTCCCCACCGCCGGCATTCGCCCAGCCGCTCGATCCGGCGGACTTCAAACTCGATAGCGCGAAAGTAGCCCACGGCAAAAATCTCTATTCCCATGCCTGCGTGCTGTGTCACGGCGGCGGTGTGGTGTCGGGCGGTCTGGCGCCCGATCTGCGTGAGTCCCCGCTGGCGACCACCCACGCCGCTTTGAGGGGAGTGGTTGTTGACGGTGCCTTGCTCGCCAACGGCATGCCGCGCTTTCGCGATTTGAGTGATGTCGATATCGATGGCCTCATGCATTACATTCGCCACCAAGCCCGCGCCGCCGTGACGAGCGCCAAAAAATAACCACCCATCCCATGCCGTTGCACACAAACCCCGAGGAGCGCGCCTTATGAAAATCGGATTTTTCGCCGTTGGTATCGGTGCCGCCGCCGACCCTGACGTCATCAAACAAATCGCTGTCAGCACGGAGGCCTGCGGTTATTACTCGCTGTGGGCACCGGAACACATCGTGTTGATTGAGAAATATGCTTCGACCTATCCCTATACGCAGAACGGACGGATGCCGTTCGCGACTCTGGAGATAGACATTCTCGATCCGTTCCTGGCCTTGACCTACGCTGCTGCCGTGACCAGCAAGATTCGTCTCGGCACGGGTATCTGTCTGGTCCCCGAGCGTCAGCCGCTGACCTTGGCCAAAGAAGTGGCGAGTCTCGACAAGCTGTCGGGCGGGCGGTTTGACTTCGGTGTCGGCATAGGCTGGCTGCGCGAGGAGTTCGATGCATTGGGCGTATCGTGGCCAAAACGGGCCGAACGCACCCGCGATTATCTCGCCGCCATGAAAAAGGTCTGGACCGAAGCCGAGAGCGCACATCAAGGTGAGTTCGTGCGCTTCGAACCGGTGCGCTCATTTCCAAAACCGGTGCAGAAGCCGCATCCGCCGATTATTTTCGGTGGCGAAAGCGAGCCGGCTTTGCGGCGTGTGGGGGAGGTCGGCGATGGCTGGTGGGGAGTGAACGTTACGCCCGAAAGCGCCCGCGTTCATATGGCCAACATCAAACGCTTTGCCGACGCTGCGGGTCGCGATGCCAGCAAGCTGCACTACGCCGTCTCGCCTGGCCTCGGCGTGCCGGTCACGCTGGATGAAGTTAAACGTTTCGCCGACCTCGGTGTTGACCAAGTCATCATCGGCGCGTTTGCCGACAATGCAGCGGAGTACAAACAGGTCATAGAAAGCAACGCGAGCGCCCTGATCGCGAAGCTTTGAGCGGGCCTGGCGGGGCGGCTCGCCGGGCCGCATAAACTGCCCGGCTTGCTTGACTGGATAGAAGCGCCCGACGCGCGTGAGCACATGGGCAACATTGCCGTCTGCCCACACAGCGCTGCTTCAATTGGCAGCGCTGTGCACGGCGGACAGCAGCGCGATCAGGCGCGCAGGCGCTCAAAATAGCGCAGGTTGATTTCGCCTTCGATAATCGACTTCAGATTATCAATATCGCCGCGGCCGACGCGCCAGGCGAAATATTTCTCGTAGTCCTGCCGCGATTCCCAGGTCTCAACGACGACAAAGTTCTGCGGATCGTCCATGTTCTGCGTCGCATAGAGGCCAATACATCCCTCGAACCAGCGGGTGTCGGGAAACAATCCTTTGAAACCCTCGGCCATGCTGTCAACGTGTTCTTTCTTTACGCGAACCTCGAGTAGAACGGTGCAAGTCATCTTTTTCTCCATTGCGTTTTGCGCTTGGTGATTACGGCCCTGGATTGTCTATCGCGGACAGAAGTTCTGGATATCCCACAAATGATAAGCCCACCGTCAAACAGCCAACTCCGCAGAATCAGTGCGCGCCACCGCCTTCGATGAGTGTGCAGGCGTGACGTTCCGGGTCGGTTTCGACCTGGAAAGTGGCGTGATGAATCGCGTAGGTGTCGCGCAAGGCGCGGGCGAGATGGTCCAGCCAGGCATCGCCGGGATGGCCTTGCGGCATGACCAGATGCGCGGTCAGTGCCACTTCGGTGGTACTGAGGGCCCACACATGCAGGTCGTGTACTTCGATGACGCCATCCTGTTCAGTAAGGAACTGGGCGATGGGGGCAGTGCTGAGATGGGCAGGCACCGCCTGCAGTGACAGCAATGCACTGTCGCGCAGCAGTCGCCAGGTGCTGATCAAGACGACCGTCATGACCGCGAAGCTAGCCAGCGGATCGAGCCAGTGCCAGCCGGTGCGTAGCATGGTGTAGCCGGTGACTGCCACACCCAGCGAGATCAGCGCATCGGCCGCCATGTGCAGGAAGGCGCCGTGTAGATTGAGGTCGTGCGCGCGGTCGCGAAAGAAAAACAGCGCGGTCACGCCGTTGACGACCACCCCGATCAGCGCCACCACGACCACGGTCTGGCCGGCCACCGCGCCCGGCGTGAGCAGCTTCTGCACGGCTTCCACCGCGAGGCCACCGCAGGCGAGCAACAGCATGACCGCATTGGCGAGCGCCGCGAGGATGGTGGAACTGCGCAGACCATAGGTAAAGCGTGGTCCCGGTGCGCGCTGCGCCAGCCACGCTGCGAACCACGCCAGTGCGAGTCCAGCGACATCGCTTAAGTTATGCACTGCATCGGCCATCAGCGCAGTCGAGTCGGCAGCAAGGCCATAGCCGAATTCCAGCGCCACAAAAACGCTGTTCAATACGATACCGGCGGCGAAAGCGAGATGATGTTGGCCCGGCGCCGGCGCGCCGTGAGCGTGGCCGTGATGTGCGTGGGTAGTGTGATCGTGTTTCACTTTTGTGGCGCGCGCAGGCCGCCGCCGAGGAACGTCACCATCCAGTGCGCCAGGAGTTCGGCATCGACTTGTTCGGCAAAACCCGGCAAGGCTTGTTCAATCACCGCCGCGGGTGCGACCCCCTGTTTGTTCTCGGTGATGGCGCGCGCGTAGTCTGCAGTGAACTCAGGGTGGGCCTGCACGCCGAGCATGACGTCGTCGAGCACAAACATCGCATTCGCACAGTGGCTGCTGGTGGCGAGCCGTTGCGCGCCGGGCGGCAGCGTGGTGACCTGATCCTGGTGCACGGCAAACAATGAATAACGCGGCGCTGGCGGCTGCATCCACGGAGTGGTTTGGAGTACTTCGGCGGTATGCCGGCCCAGCCCCCAGCCCTGCGCCGCCTTTTCGGTGCGTCCACCGAAGGTCTGACCTATCAACTGATGCCCGAAGCAGATGCCGACCGTGCGTCGCCGCGCAGCGTGCAGCGCGCGCAGAAAGGTTTCGAGCCGGCCGATCCACGGCAGGGGTTCGTAAACGGAGCGGCGCGAGCCGCTGATGATGTAGGCATCGCAACTATCGACATCGTCGGGAAACTCACCGGCGTAAACGCAATAAAAACGCAGCTCGAACTGCGCACCGCTGGCCGCGAGCAGACGTCTGAACATATCGGCGTACTGGCCGTGTCGCGCGCCTAAGGGTGCCGAGACCTCGTCACAAACGAGTATGCCGATGCTTGAGGGCTTCACAGGGTGTGCAGATACCAGTCGTAGTCCTGTTGCGGAATCTCGCTGAAATAACGCTCGCTCTCGCTGCGTTTGATGCCGCAATAGACTTCGACGAAACGCGTACCGAAATATTCGCGCGCGAAAGCCGATGCGGAAAATCTTTCAATGGCGCTTTGCCAGTCGCGCGGCAAGGGCGCGTTACTCGGCTGCCGATAGGCATCGCCGCTCACCGCCGGGCCTGGGTCAATGGCGAACTTCAAACCATGATGCATGCCCGCCAATACTGCCGCAGCCACCGCATAAGGATTGGCGTCGGCGCCGCAGATGCGGTGTTCAACGTGGCGCGAAAGCGCCGGCCCGCTCGGAATACGCAACGCTACGGTGCGATTGTTGATACCCCAGTTCGCTTCCAGCGGTGCGCAGTTGTAGGCGCGATAGCGACGATAGGAATTACCGAATGGGGCGAACAAGGCCATCATGTCAGCGGCGCTGGCGGCCATGCCTCCGATGGCATGCCGCAGCAGATGACTGCCCTCGGGTGCGTCGCTGGCAAATACGTTTTGTTGCTGGCTATCGTTCAAACTCAAGTGCAGATGCAGTCCCGAACCCGGTTGTGCGGTCAGCGGTTTGGCCATGAACGAGGCCCACAAACCATGACGTTGCGCGACGCCACGGACTACGCGTTTATACATCAGGCTTTCGTCCAGGGCGCGCAGCGCGTCGCTGCGATGTTTGAGCGTGATCTCGAACTGGCCGGGGCCGAATTCTGAAATGGTGGTCGAAACTGGCAGCCCCTGCGCGGCGCAGCAGGTATAGAGGTCGTCGAGGAACGCCGCGCGTGATTCAATTTCATCGACGCTGTAAACATGAGGATGATGGCCGCGCGTGGTGGCGGCCTGCGCACGGCCGCCACGCACGGCCTCGGCGTCAAGCAGGTAGAACTCGAGTTCGACCGCCAGCACCGGCGTATAACCGTCCTCAGCAAGCAGTTTGATCACCCGCTGAGCGGCTAGCCGCGGGTCGGCGGATGCCGCAGGTTCACCCAGCACCGGGTCGAACATCATGAGCACTTGTGCGGTCGGCGTGGTCAGCCATGGCGACGGCACCAGCGTGCCCGCCAGCGGACGCGCCAGGCAGTCCATATCACCTATCTGCCACAACAGGCCGGTGTCTTCGGTGTCGTCGCCGTTGGCTGTGAGTGCCGCGATGGAACTCGGCAGCGGCAGGCCTTGCTCGTAGATGCGTTCGAGTTCGCCGCGCTGGATGGACTTGCCGCGCAGGATGCCGTTGAGATCGGTCCACAGCAGTTGGATGTGGCGAAGCTCCGGCGAATCGGTCAGCAAGGCGCGGGCCACGGCCGCGCCGTGGTCATCGACCTGACTAGCAGGGTTTTGCACAGGCTGATCTCATGCTTGTTTTTCTATTCGCGTACATCACCTTCCCTCACCAGATAGCCAGCCAGAGTCACTGCCACCGCCACCGTCAGGATGAACAGTGTCGCCAGTGCGTTGATCTCGGGCGAGATGCCTAAGCGCACTTTCGAATAGATAACCATCGGCAGTGTGCTCGCGCCGGGGCCGGAAACAAAACTTGATACCACCAGGTCGTCGAGCGACAGCGTAAACGCCAGCAGCCAGCCGGCCACCAGTGCTGGTGAAATGATCGGCAAAGTGACGCTCAGGAACGCTTTGAGCGGACTCGCGCCGAGGTCCTGCGCGGCTTCTTCGAGTGCCGGGTCGATGCCGACCAGGCGCGATTGCATGACGACCGTGACGTAGGACATGGCGAGAGTGGTGTGGGCAATGATGACCGTCAGCATGCCGCGTGTGGGTGGCCAGCCGATGCTGTGTTCGAGCGCGACGAACAGCAGCAGCAGCGACAGACCACTGATGACTTCAGGCATCACCAGCGGCGCGCCGACCAGAGCGCTGAACAGGGCGCGGCCGCGAAACGGACCGTGGCGGCTGAGTACCACCGCCGCGAGGGTGCCGAGCAGGGTGGCGAGGCTGGCGCTCAGAAAGGCAATCTTGCCGCTCAAGAGCGCCGCAGCGAGGATTTGTCTGTCGTTGAGCAGCGCGCCGTACCATTGGGTAGAGAAACCGGCCCACACCGTCACCAGTTGCGAGCTGTTGAATGAATAGACGATGAGAGAAACTATCGGCGTGTAAAGAAACAACAGACCCGCCGCGAGCCACAGCGAAAGCAGCAGCGGACTGCGACGATTCATGTGCCGCCTCGCAGGCGTGCGAGCAGCACAGACTGCGCCCACATCACCAGCAGCACGACCGCCAAGGTCGCGAGCGCCACTGTCGAAGCCATCGGCCACGAGCGGTTGGAGAAAAACTCATCCCATAACACTTTGCCGAGCATGAGTGTGTCGCTGGCGCCGAGCAGTTCTGGAATGACGAACTCCCCGAGGGCAGGAATGAACACCAGCGCGCATCCGGCAATGATGCCCGGCAAGGTCAAGGGCAGGGTCACGGTCACAAAGGTCTTCAGCGGACTCGCGCCAAGATCGGCCGCCGCCTCCAGCAGGCTCGGGTCGAGTTTCTCGATGGCGGCGTAGAGCGGCAGGATCATGAACGGCAAATAGGAATAAACGATGCCGATGTAGAGCGCAAAATCGGTTTTTACGAGCGTCAAGGGTTTATCGATGACGCCGGCGGCCAGCAACAGGCTGTTGATGACACCCTGTGAGTTCAACAATCCCATCCATGCGTAGACCCGCAGCAGAAACGAAGTCCAGAACGGCAATACGATGGCAAGCAACAGTGGCCAGCGCCAATGGCGCGGCGCGCGCGCCATACCATAGGCCATCGGGTAGCCGATCAGCAGACAGAGCAGGGCGCAACAGGTGGCGATGCGCAGCGAACTGGCGAAGGCTTTTGCGTACAGCGACTCGCTGAACAGAAACCGGTAGTTATCCCAATGAATGTCGAGATGGCGGTGGCCGTCGCCTTCTGTCATCCACAGTGGGGTGTAAGGGGGCTGCGCGACTATCTGTTCCGCGACCGAAATCTTGAGCACGATGAGCAGCGGAATGAGAAAAAAGGCGGCCAGCCACAGGTAAGGCAGTGCGATGACCGCGGCGGTGCGTTGGCTGCGTTGCGTGACGGCCGTGGCTCGGTCCACGGCAAGTTCCGTCGTGGCGCTGCTCACGATGTCAGCAACTGCGCATTGTGCGCGGACCACGTCAACCACACCGGGCTGCCGCGCTGGATTGCATGATGCTGGTTCGCGCTGTTCTGCGGACGAGTAATTTTGATCACCTCGCCGCCAGCAGTCAGCACTTTGAACACCGACACATCACCGAGGAAGGTCACGCCCATCACCGTTCCCGGCACGCAGTTGGGGCCAGGTGTCGCCGGCGGCACGGAATCGATATCGATGCACTCCGGGCGCACGGCGACCCACACGGGTGTGCCGGTGCTGACAGCATGAGCGCTGTGGGTTTCAAGCAGTCCATGCTCGCTGTCGACGCTGGCCGCGCCGAGGGCAAGCGTGCGCAGGGTGCCGGGGAAGATATTCGCCGCGCCAATAAAATCCGCCACAAAGCGGCAGTTGGGTTGCTCATAGAGTTCGCGCGGCGTGCCGACCTGCAGCAGACGCCCCTGCTCCATCACCGCCATACGCGTGGCAAGCGTCATGGCTTCTTCCTGATCATGGGTGACCACCACAAACGTGATGCCGAGGCGTGCCTGGATATTCATGAGTTCGAACTGGGTCGCCTCGCGCAACTTGCGGTCGAGGGCCGCGAGTGGCTCATCAAGCAGCACCAGTTTGGGTTCCTTGGCGAGCGCGCGCGCCAGCGCCACACGTTGCCTCTGGCCCCCTGACAGCGCCTGCGGCTTGCGCTGCGCGTATGCAGTCAGTGCCACCAGTTCCAGCATGGCATCAACCTTGGCGCGAATCGTAGCGCGCGAGCGCCGCTCCTGACGCAGGCCATAGGCGACGTTGTCCCACACACTCATGTGCGGGAACAGCGCGTAGGACTGGAACATCATGTTGACTGGACGCTGGTGGGGCGGCGTGCCGGTCATGTCGACGCCGTCGATCAGGATGCGGCCGGCACTCGGCATCTCGAAGCCGGCGAGACACCGCAGCAGCGTACTTTTGCCACAGCCAGAACTGCCCAGCAGGCAGAACAGTTCGCCGTGTCGGATGTCGAGGCTGACGCCATCGACGGCAGTAAAATCGCCGAAACGTTTGACGACCTGGTCAACCCGTAACAGGGGTTCGGCCAGGTCGCGCGCGGCTGTCGTCTCGCCCACGTTATTGATTGGTTTTGATACGTGTCCAGGCCCGTGTCACCAGGCGGTCGTAGTCGGGCGGATTGACGATGTTGGGGAACAGTTTGGCGCGCGTCGCCGCATCGGGATACACGCTCGGGTCGTTGGCAATCGCCGGCAGGACTTTAGCGGTCGAGGCGGGATTGGCGTTGGCGTAGTGCACGTAATTGCTGATCTCGGCGCTGACCGCGGGCCGTAACAGGTAATCGAGAAACTTATAGGCGTTTTCGACGTTGGGTGCGTCCTTGGGAATGGCCAGCGTATCGAACCACATCAAACTGCCTTCGTCAGGAATGACATAAGCAATCTTGTGGCCGTTGTTGGCTTCCGCTGCGCGGTTGCTGGCCATCATGGTGTCGCCGCTCCAGCCCATTGCCAGACATACATCGCCGCTCGCGAGGTCGTTGATGTATTGCGAAGAATGAAAGTATTTGATGTTGGGCCGAACTTCTTTCAGTACTGCTTCGACCTTAGCCAGACTGTCGGCGGTCTGACTGTCGGTCGGCAACGTGAGGTAGCGCAGCACTATCGGCAGCACTTCGGCCGGCGCGTCGAGCAGGCTCACACCGCAATCTTTGAAGCGCGCGACGATTTCGGGCTTGAACAGCATGTCCCAGCTATTGAGCGGCGCGTCGTTCATGCGTTCTTTGATTTTCGCGACGTTGTAACCGATGCCGGTAGTGCCCCACAGGTAAGGCAATACATGAGCGTTGTCGGCATCGTAACCGGCCAGCGCCGTCATGATTTCCGGATCCAGATTCTTGTAGTTCTCGAGTTTGTTTTTGTTCAGTCGCTGAAAGATGCCGGCCTGGATCTGGCGTGCAACGAAGTTGGCCGATGGCACCACGATGTCGTAACCGGTGTTACCCGCCAGCAGTTTGGCCTCCAGTACTTCGTTACTGTCGAACACGTCATAACGCACCTTGATGCCGGTTTCCTTCTCGAAATTGGCCACCGTTTCAGACCCGATGTAGTCCGACCAGTTGTAGATGTTGAGCACCTGTTCCGCGGCCGGCACTGCTGCGACCGCCGCTGCGGTGGTCTCGGCTGACGAAGGTGCCGCCGCATTGCCGGTGGGGCTGCCGCTGTCGCCGCCGCCGCACGCACCGAGCAGCAGGGTCAGACAGACCAGAACGACAACGCGCACGCGCAGCAGGGACATGGTGATTTCCTTCGAGAGTGAAACGAAATGGCGATTAAGGACCCGGGTCAAAATTATCTCCACATTCGGCCGCACCTGAACGGCCGCGGCGGCGCATCCTCGGTGGTGGCGAGATAATTTGGCGAGGGCCCTAAGCATGATCATGAGCGAGACGCCAGGTGAGGTCCAGACATAGTCGGGCGCGTTCGACTAATTCATCAATTTCGGCGCGCGTCATGATCAAGGCCGGCGCAACTATCATGGTGTCGCCGACCGCACGCATGATAAGGCCATTGTCGAAGCAGAAGTCGCGGCACAGGGTGCCGACCTCGCCCACCGGAGTGAAGCGTTTGCGGCTGGTTTTATCGCGCACCAGTTCCAGTGCGGCGATGAAACCGACACCGCGCACTTCGCCCACCAGCGGATGGTCGGCGAGTTCACGCAGACGCGCCTGCAGATACGGGCCGGTGTCGTCGTGTACGCGTTCGACAATGTGCTCGTCGCGCAGAATGCGCACATTGCGCTCAGCAACCGCACAACAGGTCGGGTGGCCGGAATAGGTGTAGCCGTGGTTGAATTCGCCGCCGCGCTCGATGAGCACCTCCGCGACCGCATCGCTGAGCATCACGCCGCCGATTGGCAGATAACCCGACGACAGGCCCTTGGCGATCACCATCAAGTCCGGGCTGAAACCGAAGTGCTCGCAGCCAAACCAGCGCCCAAGCCGGCCAAACCCACAGATCACTTCGTCGCTGACCAGCAGGATGCCGTATTTGCGACAGATGCGTTCAATCTCCGGCCAGTAGCTGGCGGGCGGCACAATCACACCGCCGGCACCCTGGATGGGTTCGCCGATGAAGGCCGCGACCCGCTCCGGGCCGATGGCGAGTATGCGTTCTTCCAGGCGTCGTGCGGCCATGAGGCCAAAGGCCTCCTGATCGGCGTCCTGTCCCTGCTCGAACCAATAGGGCGGTTCGATATGTTCGATACCGGGGATCGGCAGGTCGCCTTGTTCATGCATGTAGCGCATGCCACTGAGACTGGCCGCGGCGACAGTACTGCCGTGATAGGCCAGCCAGCGACTGATGATGACTTTGCGCTGCGGTTGCCCCTGCACCTGCCAGTAGTGGCGCACCAGGCGCAGCACGGTGTCGTTGGCTTCCGAGCCCGAGCTGGTGAAGAACACATGGTTGAGATGGGCGGGTGTGACTTGTGCGAGCAGCGCCGCGAGGGCCAGGGTCGGCGGCGTCGCGGTCTTGAAGAAGCTGTTGTAGAACGGCAGTTCCTGCATCTGCGCGCTGGCGGCCTCGACCAGTTCGTGCCGCCCATATCCGACATTCACGCACCACAGACCAGCCATGCCGTCGAGGATGCGCGTGCCCTCCGAGTCCCACAGATAAACCCCTGCGGCACGCGTGATGATGCGAGCGCCACGGGCGTGCAGCGCACGGCTGTCGGTGAAGGGGTGCAGGTAGTGACGACGATCAAGCTCCTGCCAGGCGAGCGTTTCAGCAGAGGGGGGGAGCGTGCTCATGGTGAAGGGGATGACGAACTCCAAACGTAACGGTGAACTGCGCGAACGCGGCGCGAGGCGGGGGCCAGCGCAAGCCATCACTAACATGTTTCATTAGGAGCGTCGAGACATGCTCGAGTCGCGGCCGCAAGGGCATTCGGCATCAGTGCCGCGGTGTCGTGGGTTGCGGCTCAGGTGTGCTTTTCAGTGTGCGAATAAATTCGCACCTACAGGATGATATCGGACGCGGTCAAAGGCAGCAGGCCGCTCAGGGCGGTCTGAAAATCGGCGACCCCATCACCATTCACATCCCCTTCCAGCACGGTGTGGTCGAGACTGGTGCCGGCTTCGTTGAACAAGGCGAAGCGCAATTGGCCGGCCTTATCACTGAAAGCGGCTTTGCCGATGAAACGGAAGGCGTTATCGGCGCCGCCGGTGACGGCGTCGAGGCTGGACAGATCAATCCTGTCGGTACCGCGCAGAAAGTCACGGATGAGATCCCGTGTATCACTGCCGACACCGCTCTCGGAGAGCAGATTCAGGTCAAAGATGTCGCGTCCCGCGCCGCCGCTCAGTCGGTCGGCGCCTTTGCCGCCGATGAGGGTGTCGTTGCCATCGCCGCCGAGCAGGGTGTCTTTGCCGAGCCCGCCCGACAGTCGGTCATTGCCGTCCAGACCGCTTAGTGTATTGGCGCCGCGATTGCCGACCAGCGTATTGGCGGTGGCGTTACCGGTAGCGTTGATGTTGGCAATACCGAGCAGGGTGGCGGCGCTCGCGCCGGCACCGAGCGACACACTTGTGGAGCAGAGGATTTCACCGCTGCCGGCGAGATCGACCTTGACGTTATCCGTGGCGCTGACCGTACAGTTGACGGAGTGGTCGAGGTCGCCGCCACGAAACTGCACCTGATAACTGCCGCTTGCGACACCGATGCTGTAACCACCGGCGGTGCCGGTAGTGTCGCTCGCCGACACCAGGTTGCTTTTGATGGCGTCGACCCTGACGCCAGCGCGTTGCTCGCCGATGTCGTAGAAATTATCGCCATCCTTGTCGTTGATGGCGACGCCGGTAATAAAAACCTTGCTGCCGGAACGGGCGAAATTCTGCGTGGCATCGACCGAGTCAAAGGCCTCGGTATGGCCGTCGAATACGAACGAGCCGCGCTTGATGCCGATACCCAGTTCGCGAAAATTCGTGCTGAGGATATTCAAGCGGTGCGGGGCGCTCTCGAACAATCCCTCGTGATTGGCAATGGTGAAGTTGGTTTCGTTGGCGACTCCGGAGGTGCCATTGATGGCAATGTTCTCGCCCAGCGAGCCGCCATTGGGGAAGGTGTAGCCGGCTTGCGCGATACGCGAACTGGGCGTGCCGTCGCCGATACCCTCGTGTTCGAACAAATTGCGGTCGAGCATGAACTGGCTATGAGCACGGGCTGCATCGACCAGTTTGTCGTTGGGCGCGAGCGGGGCTTTGGCGGTGGCGTTCAAGGTGCCAGCGGCAAGACCCTGGTTGAGATCGATGCCGAAACGCCGCGCCTCGCTGAGCGGGTCCAGGCGCGCGCGGTTGACCAGTTCCAGCATCAGTTGTTCGTTGAGGGAAAATTGCGCCATGGTGCTCTCGTCTCAGATGAAGCGTTGCGTAGCCGCCTATGTATCGGCCAAGTCTAGGACCGCTGCTGCGCGCGGGAGCGGAAACAATTGTCTCTTTGCGGGCATGGCGCACAGATTGAACAGAGGCGGGTAATGGTCGGGCGGGGCGCGGCGCGATGCTGATAACACTTTGAGCGCGCGAGTGCGCGGGACAGGCTGCCAGGCGGGCCATAGCGGTCTAGACTTGAACCATGCAGAAGCGACTTGTGGCAGCGGCGATAACCCAATGAACGATGTATCCAGGCTTTCGACATGGCGTCTGCTGCTTGGGCTCGCGCTGTGCTGCGCGGCCAGCGCCTGTGCGGCGGTAACCGTACACACCTGGGTCGATGCCGATGGTGTACGTCATTTTGCCGATGCGCCGCCCGCTGCGGCGGGCACATCGAGCAGCGAAATCACTATCGATGGCGGTGTTACGCCGCTGGCCGATGATGTCGACTATTACTCGATCTCAAACCAATGGCAGCGCTTGCGTGCCGAGCGCGAGTCGCTGGATGCACTGGCGCTGGAACAGCGCCGCATCGATGCCGCGCCGCCGTTTGCGCCCGCTCCTGTCGTGCAGGACAGTGGCCCGCGCTCGGTGTTCTATCCGAACTTCTTCGGTTTGCCGCCGCGGTTTGGTCCCCCGTATCCACCGCCGGGGCCGGCCCGCGGCTATCCTTCACCGCGCAATGCCTTCGTCAATACACCGCCGCCGGTGTGGCCGCGCGAGCGCTGAATCGCGCGCGCCCTATTTGGCGCGTTTGATCAGAAAACGATACACACCGTCCTCGACCCCGCTTTCCAGCAGCGGATGACCGCTGCTGCGGCAGAAAGCGCGAAAGTCATTATCCGACGCGGGATCGGTGGCCAGCACTTCAAGCGTTTCGCCCAGCGCAATGTCGCGCAGCGCTTTTTTGGTTTTGAGAATGGGCAGCGGGCAGTTCAGTCCGCGTGTGTCGAGCAGCAGGTCAGCCATGGCGAATGTCTCATGCATGGGCGAAACATGGCGCCCCACGCGCCGTCGCCCGCTGCGCGCAACCCTAACACAGGCGCGGCTATACTGAGGCGCACGCGTTGGCGGTTGCCAAGCGCGCGACAAACCATGGCTATAACAAGCGCGCCGCCAACCGACAAAAGAGGGGGAGAGCATGATTCACGGCATCACCCAGGTCTGTCCGCAGGTCAGCGATAACAATGGCGAACATACCCGTCTGAAAGTGGCCGGCATGATATTCCACCGCGAGCCGCAGACGGTGGTGGCGGCCTGATGCCTGTATGAGTCTGCGCGCGCACATCGTATTGGCCGCGCCACAGTATCTGGCCTGGGGCGGGCTGCTCATTGGCGTGCTGTTTGGTGCGCTGGTGGAACGCACGCGTTTCTGTGCGATGGGCGCGTTGTCCGATTTGACCAGCTTCGGTGATGCGCGGCGTCTGCGCGCATGGCTGCTGGCAAGCGCCGTTGCGCTGATCGGCGCGCAGTTGTTGCATGGCTGGGGAGTGGTGGACATAGGTCTCAGCATGTATCACGCGCCGCGCCTCAACTGGCTGGGCAATATCCTCGGCGGTGTGCTGTTTGGCATCGGCATGGTGTTCGCCGGCGGCTGTGCGAGCCGCAATCTGGTGCGGCTGGGCGGTGGCGACCTGCGCGCGGCGGTGGTGCTGGGTGTGACCGGTGTGTTCGCCTATATGACTCTCGGCGGCGTGCTCGGGCCGCTGCGCGCGGCGTTGGAAAGCGCGACCTCGATAGACTTGCCGGGCGCCTCCAGCCAGTCGGTGGCGGCGTTGTTGAGTTATGCGACGCAGTTACCCGCTGATTTGGCGCGCTGGTCAATCACCGCCCTGCTTGCGGGCGGACTGCTGATGTATTGCCTGAGTGATGCGGCGTTTCGTCAGGCGCCAAGTCAGGTGCTGGGCGGTGTCGGTGTCGGACTGTGCGTGACCGCCGCCTGGGCTGTGACTGGTCTCGCCTACGATGATTTCGCCGAAGTGCCGCAATGGCCGCAGGCTTTGTCTTTTGTGCGCCCGAGCGGCGACACCCTCGAGTATCTGCAGCGCTACACCGCCGGCCCCGTGCCGCAGTTCGGTGTAGCGACGGTGTTCGGCACCGTGCTCGGTGCAGGATTGACGGCGTGGCGCAGTGGACGCTTCAAGTGGATGGGCTTTGCGGATAGTGCCGACACTCTGCGCAATCTCGGCGGCGCGGCGTTGATGGGAATCGGCGGCGTGGTCGCAATGGGTTGCAGTATCGGGCAATCGGTCAGTGGTGTGTCGACACTCGCGGCCGGTTCTTTGCTGGCAGCGGTGTCGCTCATCCTCGGTGGCCTGCTTGGCCTGCGCCTCATGGAGCGAAGTCTGTAGGTGCGAATTCATTCGCACATTCAACGGCGCGGCTACACGCACCGAAAAGACAATGAACGTGCGAATGAATTCGCACCTTGTATGTTGGCTTCGTTAGTTAGATTTTGTCGTTTAGTTATCGGGGAAGCCGTTCGCACCCTGAGGCAGGATGTTCCTGACCTCGACTGTAGAGAGGCTCCCCGCCTCATTGCCGACCTCGAGGAGTATGCGGAAGCCCGTGTTACGGGACTTCGCGTCACAAGGCTGAGGAGGCAAAAAGTGCGAGGTCGGGGAACCGATGACTATTGTTGCGGAAACCTACTGCGGAGGGAAAGCCAATGGCCACTTGGGTGGGGATAGATATTGCTGCGAAGGAGTTTGAGTTGGTCAGCCGGATAGACGGCAAGTCGAGCCGGCCGATGAAGTTCAAACAGACAAGCGAAGGCCACCAGCGGGCGATTAAACACCTG
>CAMCBY010000038.1 GCA_945873015.1 Klebsiella pneumoniae | reverse complement strand
CTGAAACTGCCGTGCATGGCATGCGCGAGATCGTGCACCACTTCGCTGACAGCCTCACCTGCACTGGTTTTGAACTGTTCAGCATCAACATCGGCCGGTGCCAGCACATTGAAGTGCACATTGCCGTCGCCGACATGGCCGTAAACCGACAAGCGCGCCTGCGGCCAACGCGCAAGCACCGCAGTACGCGCCGCCATGACGTAATTGCCAACCTCACCGAGAGGCACGGACACATCGTGTTTCACCGAACCACCGAGCAATTTTTCGGCGCGTGGAATCGACTCACGCAAATGCCACAACTGGCGACGCTGCGATTCGTTCTGGGCAACCACCACCTCGCCCACCAGGCCATCCGCGTGGGCGTGGATGAGCGCCCGTTCGAGCACCTCATCGCCCTCCTCACACAGCATTTCCACCAGCACATGGTGCTCGGCCGCGACCGGCGGCGAGAGTTCCGGCATGGCGAGTGTCAGCAGCGCGAGCGCTTCACCACTCATGTATTCAAACGAAGTCACGCCGTCGCGACTCATTGCGCGCAGCGCGCTGAGCAGCGGCAAGGCGTCGGCGGCGTGGCCGATACTGAGCCACGCACAATTGCGCTGTGCCTGCGGATAGAGCTTGAGCACCGCCGCAGTGATGATGCCGAGGCTGCCTTCAGCACCGATGAACCATTGTTTGAGATCGTAGCCGGTATTGTCCTTGCGCAAGCAAGAGAGCTGATTGAGCACGCGTCCATCGGGCAGCACTACCTGCAGGCCAAGCGTCAAATCGCGTGTCGTGCCGTATTTTAATACCGCCAGACCACCGGCGTTGGTGGAGAGATTGCCGCCAATCTGACAACTGCCCTGCGAACCCATCGCGAGCGGCAACAGCCGCTGCTGTGCACTGGCGGCGGCCTGCGCTGCGGCCAAGACCACCCCCGCTTCAAGCGTGATGGTGCAGGCCTCGGCATCGACCGCCAGCACCCGATTCAAGCGTTCCAGACTGATCACCACCTGGCTGCCCGAGGCGTCGGCAGTCGCGCCACCGCAATAACCGGTATTGCCGCCGTGCGGCACCATCGCCACCCGCAGCGCCACGCAGCAGGCGACCACGCGCGATACTTCATCGACATTGGCGGGACGCACCACGGCCCGCGCGCGCCCCTGATAGAGGCGGCGCTCGTCGATGTCGTAGCGGGCACAATCTTCGCCTTGCAGCACATGCTCAGCGCCGACGATGGCAGACAGCTCGTGCAGCACGCTCGAGCTCATGACAGGCAGGGAGCGGCTATCAGGCCGCGCGGGCGGCTTCGACCGCGCTCTTGAAGTTGGCGCAACGCTTGAAGAAATTCTCGGTCGTCTTCGGCATCGGCACACGTGCGAACGCTATCCATTCGATCAGACGTTTGCCTTCACGCACCAGCTTCGTACCTTGTTCAACAATGGCGTGACTATCATCGGACAGGCGCCGTTCCGGCTCGTAGTCCCACAGGTTGTCACCCGTCACGACAAAATCCGGCCACACGCGGAAGATCGCCGGGTCGGTCTTGATGGTTTCACTTTCAAGTTTCGCGGCGCGTGTATAGGCCATCACTTTGACCGGCAGACCATCGAACCCTGGCACCACCGCGAAGGTGTCGAGCAGGCAGTCACCGATGCCGTCGATCGCCGCCATGGTCTGAGCAATCTTGATATAGCGCGACTCGTAGAACTCCGCGACCGGCATGTAGAACACTTTCAGCGGCTCGCCCCACAACTCATCGAGGCCTTCTTCGCCGCTGTAATGTTTGACCTGTTTACCGAGATCAAAGGCCTCCAGAAAACAGGACTCGCATTCCAGCATCAATTCGTTCGACTGCGTGATTTCGATGCCGCGACGATTGAGCTCGAAGATCATCGTAAAGATATCGGAGCCGCGGTTGAGCAGAGCTCCGGCCAGCATTGCCGCGTTGACGCGCCGATGGTCTTTGTCGGTCTCGGTTTCGTATGCCTGGCGGGCTTCGGCGAGGTTGTAACCCGGTGTATTGATGCCGGGCTCGGTGTGATGGAAAACGCGTTTGGTCAGTTGGTCTATCAGTTCGCGGCGGGCGGCGGCTTCATCTTTCGGTACTTCATAGCGACGAATCCAGTAGCCGTCATAGAAGACGCAGGATTTGCCGTCGAGCTCTTTTACTGTGCCGTTGTTCGGCGCGCTTTCCGACAGACCGGAACGTGTGCTGGTCTGGGCTTCGGACATCAGCGAGGGCATGGGCATGCTTGAGTCGCTCTTGCGATAGGGTCTGCGTCCGGCCTTGCAGGCCAGCCGCCGTCATGGCCGCGCATCATACTCGCTCCTTTTCAGGACCGGAACCGCCGCAAATTTTTTTTGCGGTCGGGCTTGACAAGCCTGCGAACGATGGTGCGCAGCGGTCCTTCTCGATTCATTGACGCTGACACCGTACACGTCTGCGCTTTGCCTGATCGTGAACAAAGGTCACGGCGCGAGCGTGCTGCAAAAGCCTGCCGAGCGGCGGGCACCGACGTGCGACAACATGCACGCAAATCGTGCAAGGCGACCCGAATGCGGGCGATAGTGCAGGACTTCGATACGCCGTCGGCGCGCCGCTCGCGTGCGGCATACGAGCACGGTCACGGCGCGTCGCTCATCATGCGTATCGCGTCAGCTGCGATCATCCGGAAAAACATAATCGGCGAGCTGACGGCGCAATTCCAGTTTGCTTATTTTGCCGGTTGCGGTGTGCGGCAGGGATTCGACCACCACCATGTCACTCGGGATCCACCACTTCGCTACTTTGCCCTCGAACCACGCCAGCAGTTCTGCGCTGTCGACTGCCTTGCTCGCGACCACCACCAGCAGCGGGCGCTCCTGCCACTTGCTGTGGCCCATACCGACCACTGCGCACTCGCGCACGGCGGGATGGGACATCGCCACGTTCTCAAGGTCGAGCGAACTGATCCACTCACCACCGGACTTGATGACGTCCTTGGCGCGGTCCGTGATTTTGACGTAGCCGTCGGCATCGATGGTCGCCACATCACCGGTATCGAACCAACCGTCGGCGCCGTGCGCGTCGGATTCGCCTTCGAGGCGATAGTAGTTACTGCAGATCCACGGCCCACGCACTTTGAGCGCGCCGAAACTCTCGCCGTCCCACGGCAGTTCGCGATTGTCGTCATCGGTGATCTTGAGTTCGACACCAGGCAAGGCTCGCCCCTGTTTGACGACATGCGCTGCGAGTTCCGCGCCGCTCAAATCGGCATTAAAGGAAGTCGGACGATTGACCACCCCGACCGGGCTCATCTCGGTCATTCCCCAGCCATGTAATACCGCGACCCCATGCTTGTCGCGGAATTCTTCAATCATCGCGAGCGGACAGGCCGAGCCGCCGATCACGGTGCGATTGAGCGGCGCCACGCTGCGCCCACTGCTGCGCAGATAGTCGAGCAGCGGCAGCCATACGGTCGGCACGCCGCCGGCGAGGGTCACGCCCTCTTCGCTGATCAAATCGACCAGTACATCCGGCGCACTCAAACGATGACCGGGAAACACCAGTTTCGCGCCGACCATCATGCCGCCATAGGGATAACCCCAGGCGTTGACATGAAACATCGGCACGACCGGCAAAATCGCATCGAGCGCCGACAGCGCCGCGCTGTCGGGCAAGGCCAGGGCGTAGCTGTGCAACACCGTACTGCGATGGCTGTACAACACGCCCTTGGGGTTACCGGTGGTGCCCGAGGTGTAACACAGGCTGCTGGCACGGCGCTCATCAAAATCCGGCCAGTCACATTGATCCGATTCATGCGCGAGCAGGGTTTCGTAACAGTGCAGATTCGGCAGCGTGCTGGCACTCGGCATATGCGCCTGGCTGGTCATTGCCACATAACCTTTCACGCGCGGACACTCGGGCGCGATTTTTTCCAGGATGGCGGTAAAGGCCACATCGAAGAACACCCACTCGTCGTCGGCGTGATTGACGATGTAGACCAACTGTTCGGCGAACAGACGCGGGTTGATGGTGTGCAGCACGCGGCCACTGCAACTGACCCCGTAATAAAGCTCCAGATGACGGAAGTCGTTCCAGGCCACGGTCGCGATGCGTGCCTCTTCGCCGGCCCCGAGCCTGGCCAGTACGTTGCTCAAGCGCCGCGCGCGCGAAAAGCACTCGGCGAAGGTATAGCGGTGACGCTCGTGATCGGCGGTGATCGACACCACCTCGCGACGTCCGTGATTACGTTCCGCATGGCGCGCCAGCGTCGCCAAGGTCAGCGGGCTGTCCATCATCAACCCCAACATGCTGTTCTCCTGCACGGCTCACGCAAAAGGCGTGTCTCGGCCAATTCTAACGAGTACCAGGCCCGACGCGCAGCGCTGCTTTGCGCTGACCGCGACCCGGCTGCCCGACGCTGGGTCACCATGCTAGAGTCGCGCCGATGAATACCACCTCCATTACCCTGATCCGACCCGACGACTGGCATGTGCATCTGCGCGATGGCGACGTGCTGGCGGCGGTCCTGCCGGACACCACCCGTCACTTTGCCCGCGCCATCGTGATGCCGAACCTGAAGCCAGCGGTCACCAGCGCCGCCGCCGCGGACGCCTATCGCTCGCGCATCCGCGCCCTGCTCACCGCGCAGGATGATTTCGAACCGCTCATGACCTGTTACCTGACCGACGTGACCGACGCCGAGGATCTGGCGGCCGGCGCGCGCGACGGCATCTTCACCGCGGCCAAACTCTACCCCGCCGGCGCGACCACCAACTCGGCAGCCGGCGTCACCGACGTTACGCGCCTTGACGGCGTGTTTGAGATGATGAGCAAAATCGGTCTGCCGCTCCTGATCCATGGCGAAGTAGTCGATGCATCGGTCGATGTCTTCGACCGCGAGGCGGCATTCATCGAACGCATCATGGAACCGCTGCGCGCGCGCCATCCGGCACTGAAAATCGTGTTCGAGCACATCACGACCGCCGAGGCGGTGGCCTATGTAAAGGACGCCGACCCGCGCCTGCTGGCGGCGACCGTCACGCCCCATCATCTGATGCTCAACCGCGGAGCAATGTTTGAAGGCGGCATTCGCCCGCACCTCTACTGCCTGCCGGTCATCAAACGCGAAACCCATCGTGAGGCGCTGGTCAAAGCGGTCACCAGCGGTGACACGCATTTTTTCCTCGGCACCGATTCTGCGCCGCATGTGCTCGCCACCAAGGAGACCGCATGTGGTTGCGCGGGCATCTATAACGCACCGGTCGCGCTGGCCGGATATGCGGAAGTGTTCGCCGCCGCGCAGGCCCTGCCGCACCTCGAGGCCTTCGCGTCGCGTAACGGGCCGGCGTTCTACGGCCTGCCGGTCAATACCACACGCATCACCCTCAGCCGTGACGGCACACAGCCGCCACCGCGGCGCTGCGTGAGCGAGGTCGGCGACATTCTCGTCTTCGAGGCGCCTGGCACCGCGCAATGGCGCGTCAGCGAGCCGTCATGAATGGCTCACCGGCATGGCTCGCTTACGACCGCGAGCATGTCTGGCACCCCTACAGCACACTCATCGATCCCCCGCCGGTTTTTCCGGTGGTGGGTGCACAAGGCTGTCGTTTGCAGCTCGCCGACGGCCGTGAGTTGATCGACGGCATGTCGTCATGGTGGTCGGCCATCCACGGCTATCGTCATGCGCGTCTCGACCATGCAGTGCGCGAACAACTCGAGCGTATGGCCCATGTGATGTTCGGTGGTCTGGCCCACGAAGGTGCGGCCGAGCTGGCACGCGCCCTGGTCGATATCACGCCGGCCGGACTCGAGCATGTGTTTTTTGCCGATTCGGGTTCGGTCGCGGTCGAGGTAGCCATCAAACTTGCCCTGCAGTATCGCGCTGCGCGCGGCGAAACCCAGCGTCAGAAACTATTGACCGTACGCGGCGGTTACCACGGCGATACCTTTGGTGCGATGGCGGTATGCGATCCGGTGACCGGCATGCACAGTCTGTTCAGCGCCGTATTGCCTGAGCATATCTTTGCGCCACGCCCCGCCGTCGCTTTTCGCGATCACTGGGACCCGCGCGATTTACACGATCTGCGCGAACTCGCGGCGCTGCACGCCGACAGTCTCAGCGCCATCATCCTCGAACCCATCGTGCAGGGTGCCGGCGGCATGTGGTTCTATCACCCGTCCTACCTCGCCGGTGTGCGTGCGGTGTGCGATGAATTCGGCTTGTTGCTGATTGCCGATGAGATAGCGACCGGTTTTGGCCGCTCCGGTCGATTGTTCGCCTGCGAACATGCCGGCATCGCGCCTGACATCCTGTGTCTCGGCAAAGCCTTGACCGGTGGTTACATGACACTCGCCGCGACCCTGGTCACGAGCGACGTCGCCTACACCATCTGCCGCGCCGACCCCGGCGTATTCATGCATGGTCCGACCTTCATGGCCAATGCGCTGGCCTGCGCCTGCGCCCGCGCCAGTATCGAGTTGCTGTTGGAAAGCGACTGGGCGGCGAATGTGGCGCGTATCGAAACCGCGCTGCGTGATGGCCTCGCGCCGTGCCGCGATCTGGCGCAGGTCGCAGACGTGCGTACGCTCGGCGCGATCGGCGTGGTGGAACTGCATAAGCCGGTAGACATGCGCACCATTCCCCACGCATTTGTCGCGCGCGGCGTGTGGTTGCGACCTTTCGGGCGACTGGTCTATGTCATGCCACCTTATGTCATCAGCGACAGCGAACTGACCCAACTGACCCGCGCGATTGTCGAAGTCGTGAGTGAACTGCCGTGACCAGCCCTGACTTGCCGTGGCCGGCGTTCGACGACGAAGTGGTGCGGGCGATGGCCAAATGGCCCGATGTGCCGCAATGCTTTGGTTGGTTGTCGCTCGATGTGCGCGGCGTGTGGCGCATTCAGGGCGAAGTGATCAGACACCCCCGTGCGCAGGCTTTCCTGTCGCGCCACTATCGTGCCGACAGCGACGGTCGCTGGTATGTACAGAATGGTCCGCAGCAGGTGTTTGTCGATCTCGACTACACGCCGTGGATTTATCGCTGGCAGCCCGACCAGACCTTCACGACCCACACCGGCATCGCTGCGCGCGACTTGTTGGCGGCTTATCAGGACGACGACGGCAATCTGCTGTTGCGCACCTCGCTCGGCGTCGGTTTGCTCGATGACCGCGATCTCGCGAGCTGTGAGTGTCTTATCGAATGTGACGACGAGGGCCAGCCGCAGTCTTTGTTATGGCGAGAACAGGTGTTGGCGCTCAGCACGGTGCCACGCGCGGCCGTCGCGGCCCGTTTCGGTTTTGACCCGCAGCCACGATGAACGCGCCGGCCCGCATCACGGTGATCTGCGCGCTGCCCAGCGAGGCGCAGGCCTTGCTTGAACACTGGCGCCTGCCGACCGTGCGAGAGCGGCCGTTCCGGGTCTACGGCAATGATGCTGCGCGAATCGTGATCTCGGGTATCGGTAGTCACGCCTGCGCCGCGGCGGTCGGTTATGCCGCCGCGCTGCACGACAGTCGTGATGACGACTTGTGGCTCAATCTCGGCATCGCCGGTCACGGCCAGCATGGCCTCGGCACAGCCTTGCTGGCCGCGCGCGTCAGTCACCACGGCCGCGATGGTGCCTGGTATCCGAGTCTGTTGTTCACCCCTCCGTGCGCGGTGGCCGAGCTCATCACCTACGACGTCGCGGTCAGCGATTACCCGCCACAGGCCTGCTGCGACATGGAAGCGGCCGGTTTCATGGCCGCCACCAGCCGGGTTGCGAGCGGCGATCTGGTGCAGGTCATGAAGGTGGTGTCCGACAACGCCGAGAGCGGCATTGCCGGGATTGAACGCAGCCGCGTTTATGGTCTCATGCAGAACGCCCTGCCGAGCGTGCTCGAACTCATCGAGCGCCTGCGCGCGGTGGCGGCGCGCCTGCCAGCCGCCGTGCGCGAAGCCGAGGCCGAGGCCCTGCTCGAACGCTGGCATTTCACCCATAGCCAGGCCCACCAGTTGCGTCAGTTGCTGCAACGTCGCGCGCTGCTCGGCCGCGCCGACGCACTCGACGCAGCAACACTCACGCACTGTCGTTCTGCCGCGGCACTCCTGGCAAGTTTGCGCGCCGAAGTCGATCAGCTGCCCTTGCCGATGCTCGCCGCGCCGTGATTGAAACGGTCTATGTCGAACACGAAGTGGCGGCCCACCCGCGCACCGCGCGGATTCTGGAACGCATCAAACCGCGCCAGGTGATCGCCTGCGAACGTTATGGCGAAGTGTTCAACCGCCACAATCAGAACTTCCGTCTGCAGAAAGCGCATCCCGCCCTGATTCTGGCCGCCAAACACGGTCGGCGACTGTTACCGGTGCCTGCGGGTTATGGCTTCACGCCCGACCCGGCTTTCTATTTTTCGCACATGCTCAATTGTCTCTACGACTGTCGCTACTGTTTTCTGCAGGGCATGTTCCGCTCGGCGCACTATGTGTTGTTCGTCAACTACGAGGACTTCATCGCCGACATCCGCAGCCAATGCGCGGCCAGCGATGCGCCGTGCTGGTTGTTTTCGGGATATGACTGCGACAGCCTCGCGCTCGACCCGATCACGGGTTTTACCGAGCACTTCATCGAAGCTTGCGACACTATTCCCAATGCGTGGCTGGAACTGCGCAGCAAGAGCACCCAGATCCGCGGCTTGCTGAACATGGCCCCGGCGCCGCGTTGTGTGTGCGCGTTTTCCTTGAGTCCAGCGCCGATAGTCGATGCTTTTGAACATCGCACGCCGAGTCTCAGCGCACGCCTCGCCACCATCTCGCGGCTGCAGGCGCACGGCTGGACGGTTGGCCTGCGTTTCGATCCTCTGCTGCCGGTCGCGAACTTCGAGGAAATTTACGCTGCTTTCTTCGCGGCAGTATTCGATGTTGTCGACGCGACACGCCTGCATTCGGTGACCTTGGGCACACTGCGCCTGCCGCGTGACCAGGCGCGCGGCATCGCACGCCTGTATCCCGAAGAGCCCCTCTTTGCGCTGGCCCACAGTGAGCACGATGGTCTGGTCAGTTTCGGCCACGACAGCGCCGCCACGCTCGACTGGTGCGCGGACCGCATCGGCCGCTATCTCGCCCCCGAGCGCATCTTCCGCCAGGCCGCCTGAAGGCCCGTCCGGGCCCGCCATATCAAGATCGGGGCAGGTATGGGAAAATCGCCGCCACTTTAAGTTCGAGCAAGGGCACTCCATGAAACGATTCCTCCTCGCCGCCGGCATTGCGATGACCAGCACCTCGGTATTCGCGGTCGGCACCTCTCTTGAAACCGATGCCGAAAAATTCAGCTACGCGTTCGGCATCAATTTCACGCAGAGCATGATGCGCCAGGGCGCACCACTCGACGCCGATGCGGTGTATATGGCCGTCAAAGACGCCCTGTCCGGCTCCGATCCGCGCCTGTCGGCGGAGGCGATGGACACCGCACTGCGCAGTGCCGCACAGAAGGCCGGCGAGAAGAAAAAGGCGCTGGCCGGTGAGAACCTCACCAAAGGCAAGGCCTTCATGGACAAAAACAAGGCCAAGAAGGGTGTCACTACCCTGCCCGATGGCCTGCAGTACGAAGTCCTGCGTGAAGGCACCGGCGCCCAGCCCACCGTCGACAGCACGGTCAAGGTGCACTACACCGGCAAGCTGGTCGATGGCCGTGAATTCGACAGCTCCAAACGCGAAGGCAAACCCGTCAGTTTCCCGGTCAACGGCGTCATCGAAGGCTGGAGCAAGATTTTGCCCTTGATGAAAGTCGGCTCGCGCTGGCTGGTGACCATCCCCTCGGAGCTCGCCTATGGGGTCAATGGTTCGGGCGCGGTGATCGGACCGAACGAGACCCTGGTGTTCGAGATCGAACTGCTCGAAATCGTCAAGGAATGATGTTTGCTCTGGTTTGCCCACCGCAGCATCGCCACCTCGCCGTCGGCACGTTTGAGGGCTGTCGGTCGTGGTAGAAGTTGAGCAGAAGGCAAACGAAGGCGCCTTGATGGTGTTCAGCGTGGTGGTGTCCGACAGCGCAGGTCGGACCCACCATCGCGTGACCCTGATGGAGGCCACCTATCAGCGCCTGACCGGCGGTCGCATCACGCCGCTGGCGTGTATTGAAGCCGCATTCCGATTTCTGCTCGAGCGCCAGTCCAAGGGCGATATCCTGCCGAGCTTCGATCTGAATGTGCTGCAGCTATCGCACGCCAATTTCGACAAGGAATTCCCGAATTACCTGTAGCCGCCAGTGGCACAGTCGGTGCGTTACTGCTGTGCTGCAGGCCGTCGATAGATGGTCAGCGTGGTCAATGCATCGCGCAGATCGGGCGTCCGAAACTGCGGCCCGACGTCATAACCCCACCACTTAAGACGCGGCGAAAAACGCACCAGCGGCTCATAGCCGGTCTGTGCAGCCAGCGCATCTGCCACCTTCATGACTTGACCGGCGGCATTGATCTCATCGAGATAGGTGTCGGCAATCACCAGCAACTCGTGCTGCGCACTGAACAGTTCAGCAGCATCGCAGTGATTCAAGGCACAGGCTGACCAGCGGAAACGACCGATGGCCGGCGGATGAAAAAACACGTCGCCATCGTAACCCTGCAGCACACCGATGCGAGTGCCGGCCGGCGCGTGCGCCAACAGCCATTGCAACGCACGGTCGCGGCTATCCGGCACGCGCAACGCCGCGCTGTAGATGCCGACCGCCAACACGTTGACAGTGAGTCCGAGCCCAGCCACGGCAAGTGTCAGCATGCGCGCCACGCGCGCCCCGCGCAGTCCCTGTTGCGCGAGCGCCCCGAGCCAAATCAGCAGGAGTGGCAGCAAAGGCACGAAATAACGCGCCACCACCCAGTGGGTGCTAGTCAGACTCAGGAAATAAGGGAGCGCGAACACCGCCAGCAACCTGTCGGCACGGCTGCGTCGCCACGCCGCCATTGCCAGCGCCAGATATGCCGGCACATAAGCACCATAACCCAGCGCCTCAGCCATCACCGTGCCAGCATAACGCCACGCGCTGGCATCACCGGCCAAGTCGCTGGCCGCCGCACCGCGCTGGTAACTGAACTGCGTCGCCAGACCGTCGAGCAGAACCGGGTAGTACATCCAGCTATGCGGACTCGCGACCAGATAGGCGAGCACCGCGACCCCACTCAAAATAGCGATAGAGCGCCACCGGCCTTGTGTGTCGCGTGGCGACATGAGCAGTGCCGCGACATGGCCCAACCACCATAACGCGGCAGGAAAACGCGTCGCCACCGCGACACCCAGCGCCGCACCGGCGGCGATGAGAGGCCATTGCGCGCGTCCAGTGTCGCTCATGAGGCGCGCCGCCAAGTACAGATTCAAACACAATAAGAGTGTGAACAAGGCATCGGGCCGCGAGGCCTGCGCAATGATTACATGGCCGGGCGCGAGCGCCAGCAACAACGCCGCCCATAAACCTGCGGCCGGCGTAAAAAGCATCGCGGCCGCGCTGTAGGTGAATAGAATGGTCAACACCGCGCACAGCACACTCGTTGCGCGTGTTACCAGCAGACGTTCACGCAGTGTCGCCCGCCCCTGCTCGCTCAGCGCATCGGCCAGGCGACTGCCGGCGTGAAGGGTGGTGAAATAAAACGTGCCGCCGTAGATAAATTGTTTGCTTAATATTGCGCCGTGATAGAGATCGGACGCCCACTCCAGCAATGAGGCCTCGTCGGGATGGTAGGAATATTCGGCATGGACGCCATCGGGCAGGCCCCAAGCCATACCATTGATGCGTACACCGGCGCCGATGCTGAGCGCGGCGATGAGCACCAGAATATGAAGCTTGTGCATGGTGCCTCGCCGCGAACGAATTCCAGGACCGTCCCGGCCCGGGACCGCTTCGATTCTGCCATAGCGGCCAAGCGCCTCGATAGCACCCGACCACTACACAAACACGGCCTCCGACCGTGCTGAATACCCGCAGCAAGCTGCATATTGCGCGCCTCGCGAGCCGCCTGCTGCTCGCGGCGCGCAGTTTGTGCGGTTTCGGTGACACCACCGAGGTTAACCGCGGCGGACTCAAGTGGTCGCTCGATTTGCGAGAAGGCATTGATCTCGCCATTTATCTCGGCGTATATGAAACCGAGACCATGCGACTGCTGAGCAACCGCTTACACGCCGGCGATGTCGCCGTCGACATTGGAGCCAATATTGGCGCACTGAGTCTGCCACTCGCGCGGCTGGTCGGCGCCCACGGCCAAGTGCACGCCTTCGAACCCACCGCATATGCCTATCAGAAGTTGTGTCGCAATCTGGCCTTGAATGGCGACGCTGCCGCACAGGTAAGCGCGCAGCAGTTGATGCTGGTGGAAGACAGCGCGGCGGCCCTCGATGTTGCGCTCTATGCAAGCTGGCCCCTGCGCGGCAGCGGCAGCGAGTTACACCCCTTGCACCGCGGCGCGCTGAAGTCACTGGCCGGCGCCGCAGCCATGAGTCTCGACGACTATCTCGCGCGCCACGCCATCACCCGTGTCAACCTGATCAAACTCGATGTCGATGGCAATGAACTGCGCGTGCTGCGCGGCGCGCGCACTACCCTTCTCCACCGTCGGCCATTATTGGTGCTGGAACTTGCGCCCTACATTCTCGATGAGCAGCCCGGCACGCTCGAGGACATCCTCGCGCTGTTGAACGAGTGCGGTTATCAATTGTTCAAAATGAGCGACGGGCGGCGACTGCCGAACGATGCACAGGCGCTACGCGCCTGGATACCCTATGGCAGCGGCCTCAACATCATCGGTGAAGCGGCATGAAACGGCTGCTGTCCGGTGTGCTGCTCGCGCTCTATCGCCTCGCCGCCCGCAGCGGCGTGCTTGAACGGCGCTGGGCACAAAACCTGTTCCTGCGCGCCTATGCCCATTACAAGACGCTGCTCGAAGCGCGCGACGCGGAGCGCCTGGCGAGATGGGTACCAGAGACGGGCGTGGTGATAGATGTCGGAGCGAATGTCGGTTTTTTTACCCTCAAGTTCGCGCGCTGGGTTGGCGCCGGGGGACGCGTTCTGGCCTTGGAACCCGCACCGGCTAACGTCGAGCATCTGCGCCGGGCACTGGCCGAGGCGGCACTTTCGGACAATACGGACGTTATCTGTGCCGCGGCCTCGGATCACATCGGTACTGCACATCTCGAACTCAACCCGTTCCATCCGGGCGATCACAAACTCGCCAGCAGCGGACTCGCGGTCAGTGTCACTACCCTCGACGCAGAAGTCGAGGCGCGCGCGCTGACACGCGTCGACCTCATCAAAATCGACGTGCAGGGCGCCGAAGCGATGGTGCTGGCCGGCGCACACGCGACCCTCGCGCGTTGGCATCCGGTTCTGTTTGTCGAAATCGATGATCTCAATCTGCGCCGTTACGGCAGCTCGGCGTCACAACTGCTCGACGCACTGCTGGCGCAGGGTTACCACGCTCATCGCCTTGCGGCCGATGGTCTGTCGCCGGCACTGACGAGCACCGCTGCCTGTGCGTGGGTGGCGCAGCGCGGTTACGCCGACCTGCTGTTCCTGCCCCATTGCGTGTCAATTTGACGAGGCCTGATATGACTTCGATGCCGGGCATGTCACCGCGCAAAGTGCGCATCCACGCGTTGTCTGAACGACTCGCCGCCGAGCGTCAGCGCTGGCGGGCCCGTTCTGCTTACTTCCACGCCGAAGACACCCGTTATCTGCGCTTTGTGATCCCGCAGGGGGCGCGTGTGCTCGATCTAGGCTGCGCCAATGGCGCCACACTCGCCGCCCTCAAACCCGCCTATGGTGTGGGGGTGGACTTCAGTGCCGCCATGCTCGCCACTGCCCGTGACCGTTATCCTGACTTGTATTTCGTCCAGGCGGATATCGAAAGCGAGCAGTGGCAGGAGCAACTGCAGGGCCCGTTCGATTTTATTCTCATCGCCGATACCATTGGTTCGTTCGACGATTGCCAGCAGACCTTTGCCCGCCTGCATCGACTGTGTGGGCCCCATACCCGCATCATCGTCGCCTACTACGCCTATTTCTGGGAGCCGCTGTTGCGGGTGGCTGAGATGCTGTCGCGCAAGATGCCGTCAGAACCGCAGAACGTGCTGTCGACTTCGGATATCGCCGCGCTGCTCAACCTCGCAGGTTTTGAAGTTCTGCGCCGGGAGTGGCGGCAATTGCTGCCCAAACACCTCGCCGGCATCGGCACCCTGGTCAATCGTTATATCGGCACATTGCCCGGCCTGCGGCGCCTGTGCCTGCGCAATTATGTGATAGCGCGTTCGCTGCGCGCTGAAAGCTCGCGGCCGCGATCGGCGACGGTGGTGATCCCGTGTAGCAACGAGCACGGCAATATCGCAGCGGCGATCGAACGTATGCCGCGCTTCTGCGCCGATATCGAGATAATTTTTGTCGAAGGCCACAGTGCCGACCACACCTACGAGGAAGCTGAGCGGGTGCGCGAGGTCTATCGCGGGCAATGGGATATCAAGGTCATGCGCCAGGATGGCGTCGGCAAAGCCGATGCGGTCTTCAAAGGCTTCGATGCCGCACGTGGCGAGGTGTTGATGATTCTCGATGCCGATCTGACCGTGCCGCCTGAGGATCTCGGCAAATTCTTCAACGCGATTGCCAGTGGCCAGGGTGAATATGTGCAAGGTTCACGGCTGGTCTATCCCATCGAGCAGGATGCGATGCGCTTTCTCAATCTGCTCGCCAACTGGTGCTTCTCGGTGGTGTTCAGTTGGCTGCTCAATCAACGCATCACCGATACCCTGTGCGGCACCAAAGTGCTGAGCCGCGCGGACTACGCCACGCTCAAGGCCAATCGCCATTATTTCGGTGATTTCGACCCTTTTGGTGATTTCGATTTGATTTTCGGCGCCGCGAAAATGAACCTCAAAACACTTGAGATTCCGATTCGATACGCTGCCCGGCGTTACGGCGAAACCCAGATCTCGCGTTTCCGACACGGTCTCATGCTGTTACGTATGGTGGTCTTCGCCTACCGTCGCCTCAAGGCGTTTTGAACGGCGCCGCTTCGCCCCCCGCACACAGACCGGGGGTGGGTTTACCTCGCAACAGACGATTGAACACTGCGCCCCCGCCGAGATTGGCCACGTCGAGGCCGAGGCGCGCGGCGCGGCCGACCAGATGGGCGCTGTCCAGCGTCACTTGCGGCGCGCGTAACGGCCCCCGCACGCGCACCCGCTCCACCACTTTCAGACTCTGCAGCTTC
>CAMCBY010000037.1 GCA_945873015.1 Klebsiella pneumoniae | reverse complement strand
AGCTCGGCATGCATAACGGCGCAACGCATTGCTTCGGCCTGTATGTACAGGATGTGAATAGCCATACGGTGATCACGATTGCCGCCGATCAAACTGTGCTCGCGACCGGCGGCGCCGGCAAGGTTTATCTATACACCACCAACCCCGATACCGCGACCGGTGACGGCATTGCAATGGCATGGCGCGCGGGTTGTCGCGTCGCGAACATGGAGTTCATCCAGTTCCATCCGACCTGCCTGTATCACCCGCAGGCCAAGACCTTTCTGCTGACCGAGGCCTTGCGCGGCGAAGGCGGCGTGCTGGTGTTGGAGAACGGCGAGCGTTTTATGCCCAAGTTCGATGCGCGCGCGGAACTCGCGCCGCGTGACATCGTGGCGCGCGCCATCGACCATGAAATGAAGCGCCTGGGTCTCGATTGTGTCTATCTGGACGTCACCCACAAACCGCGCGATTTTATTCTCGAACACTTCCCGACGGTCTATCAGGAATGCCGCAAGTACGGCATCGACATGACGGTCGACCCGATTCCGGTGGTGCCGGCCGCGCATTATCTGTGTGGCGGTGTCGTCACCGACACCCAAGGTCGAACCTCCCTGCCCGGTCTCTATGCCATCGGCGAAGTTGCCTGCACGGGCCTGCACGGCGCCAACCGCATGGCCAGCAATTCGTTGCTCGAATGTCTGGTGATGGGTGACGCTGCAGCGGCTTCGATTCTGACTGCGCTCGAGAGCCGGGAGCCCGCCATCGAGATCCCGCCATGGGACGAAAGCCAGGTGACCGACGCCGACGAGGAAGTGGTGGTCTCACACAACTGGGACGAACTGCGCCGCCTCATGTGGGACTACGTCGGCATTGTGCGCACCACCAAACGTCTGCAGCGAGCGCGGCGACGGGTTGAGTTGCTGCACGCCGAGATCAGCGAGTTCTACGGCAATTTCCGCGTGACGGGCGACCTGATAGAACTGCGCAACCTGGTGCAGGTGGCGGAACTCATCATCCGTGCCGCCTTGAAGCGCCGCGAAAGCCGCGGACTGCACTACACGCTCGACTATCCCGTGACGGACGACGCCAACTACCGGCGTGACACCATTTTACGTGCCGGCGATTTCAGCTGAGCGCCCCCACGAGGGAACCATGACGAGCACAGGCGAACTGGCCGGCAAGACCATTCTTATCACCGGCGCAAGCCGTGGCATTGGCCAGGCCGTGGCAATCGCGGCGGCCGCGGCGGGCGCCAGTACGCTACTGTGCGCACGGGATGTGCCGGCGCTGGAGCGTGTGGCTGACGGTATCGAGACGGCCGGCGGGCCAGCGCCGCTGTTGGTGCCCATCAATCTTGAGACCGCGAGCCTGGCCGACTACGGCGAACTGGCCGCGCTTATCGAAGCACGTTGCGCCAGTCTCGATGGTCTGGTGTTCAACGCTGCGGCACTCGGTGAATTAGCCCCGCTGGCGAGCTACGACCCGGTGACCTGGGCGCGGGTTTTTCAGGTCAATGTGCACAGCGTGTTCCTCATGCTGCAAACCCTCATGCCTCTGCTGCTGAAATCCCCAGCAGCGACCGTACTGTTCACGCTCGCCGCCGAGGGCATGAGTGGCAAAGCCCATTGGGGAGCCTATGGCGCGTCCAAGTCCGCCCTGCGCGGTATATTCGAGATGCTGGCTGCTGAGCACATCAATAACATGAATCTGCGCATCAACGCTGTATTGCCAGCGCCGGCACGGACGCGATTGCGGCAGGCCGCCTATCCCGCCGAACATCCGCGCACCTTGCTTGAACCGGCGGCTATCGCGCCCCATTACATTGAGCTGTTGAGCGAGCGCGGTCGTGCCAGCCGCGGCCGTGTAGTGCCCATCGCGGCCGGCAACAGCCCGGCCTGAGCGGCAATATTTGCCGCAGGCCGCGGATTTCCGTCACCAATCTCTGATAAAGCCTTGAATCTGGCGTCAGAAAACTGACCGTGCAGGCCCTTGCGGCAGGTTGCGGTCACCTCAGCAATGCGGCGCGGCAGCATAAATCGCGCGAAATTCCCCGCCAGGACGGCAAATCCCGGCTATCCGCTGCGGCTACATCAAACTTGGCACAATTCTCGCAGAGATGCTTTCGCCTAAATCAGGATGTGGCTGGTAACGAAAGCGATGAGCACACCAATCAAACAAGTCATCGGCGCGGAACCCTGGCGCAACGGGGCCTTCGTCAACGCGATATTGCCCTTCACCGCCGAACAGGCGGGCGGCAAGGACATTGTTTCCGACGCCACCAAACTGCGAATTTCCAACGCCCTGCAGTCGAGCCTGTATGTTCGCGATGTGATACGCGGCTTCGCCCGCGAAGTGCGACGCATGGTGCGCGGCGTCTCGGTACGCTACCGCAACAGCGTACAGAAAGTTGCGATAGACGACGGCACGCGCGAACTGAACACCTATACCTACGAACTCAATCTGGTCGGCCGGTATCTCGGCGAGATTACTTTCTCGCGTACCACCGCACTGGTCGAAAGCGACCTTGAAGTGCTGGAGGTGTTGCTCTGTACGCTTATCTACCCGCTGCGCAATTCGCTGCAATACGAGCGCGCGCTCAAGATTGCACTCAAAGATCCCCTGACCGGCGTCAACAACCGCGCCATGCTGAGCGCGCAGTTAAAACACCATATTTCCCTCGCCCAGCGGCAGTTGTCGCCGCTGTCGTTGCTGATCATTGATATCGACCATTTCAAGACCGTCAACGATCGTTTCGGTCATATCGTCGGAGATGTGGTGCTGACCCAAATCGCCAACCAGATAGTCAAATGCACGCGCACCAGTGACGGCGTGTACCGCTACGGTGGTGAAGAATTCGTGGTTATCCTGCCGAGCACCGGCAGCGCTGGCGCCGAATTGCTGGCTGAGCGCATTCGCGGTGAAATCGAAGCCATGCAGGTCGATTCCCTGCCTCCGGCCGAGCGCGTGACCGCCAGCATCGGCGTCGCGCATTTCATCAATGGCGAGTCCCACGGTGAACTCATGCAGCGCGCCGATGACCTGCTGCTGATAGCCAAACGTGGCGGGCGGAATCGGGTTGTGGTCGCCGACCCTAGCTGGGATCCGCAGCCGGCGCAGGCAGCCAAGTCGTAATCAGCGCGGGTTCTGCGAGCAGCGCTTCGAGCGCCGCTTCGTCCAACACCGGGATGCCCAGCGCAACGGCTTTGTCGAGTTTGCTGCCCGCGTCTTCTCCCGCCACCACGAGGTGGGTCTTCTTCGATACTGACCCCGCGACGTGAGCCCCCAAGGCCTGCAATTGCGCCTTGGCTTCATCCCTCGATAAATTCAGCAAGCTGCCGGTCAGAACCACCGTCACCCCTTTCAGCGGCAACTGCTCGGGTGGCGCAACTTCGAACTCTGGCCAGTGCACCCCGCGCGCCGATAATTCATCGATGAGTTTGGTATTGTCGGCATCGTCGAACCAGTGGGCGATACTCGCCGCGACAATAGGGCCGATGTCGTTGACGTCTTCCAGTTGTTCCTGACTTGCCGCGCGAATTTGTTCCAGCTGGCCAAAGGCCGCCGCCAGATTGGCGGCTGTCGCTTCCCCCACTTCGCGGATACCCAGACCGTGGATGAGGCGCGGCAAAGTCGTACTCTTGCTGCGTTCGATGGCGGCCAGCACATTGGCCGCAGACTTCTCACCCATGCGTTCGAGCGCCGCGAGTTGCTCCAGCGTCAGCGCAAACAGGTCGGCGACCGTCACCACCAGCCCGGCCAGCACCAGTTGTTCGATGAGTTTTTCACCGAGGCCCTCGATATCCAGCGCACGTCGAGAGGCAAAATGGATGATGGCCTGCACACGCCGCGCGATATCCTGATCCGGCACACTGCTTGGCAGCTCATAGGGCAGGCTGCCGGCCGGACGCTCCTCAAGCACCACACGCACCACTTCCGGGATCACATCGCCTGCGCGACGCACCACCACCAGGTCGCCCACCCGCACATCCTTGCGCCGAATTTCATCGGCGTTGTGCAGGGTGGCATTGGTTACGGTCACACCACCGACGAGCACCGGTTCGAGGCGCGCAACCGGCGTCAGCGCGCCGGTCCGGCCCACCTGCACATCGATACCGAGCACCCGCGTAGTACGCTCATCGGGTGGGAATTTAAACGCGACTGCCCAGCGCGGCGCGCGCGCCACGAAGCCGAGTTTGTCCTGCTGCGCCAGGGCGTTGACCTTGAATACGATACCGTCGATTTCGTAACCGAGCTGCGCGCGCCGCGCGCCCAAGCTCTGGTAATAGGCCAGGCTTTCGTCAATACCCGTGACCATGCGACTTTCGGGCGATACGCGCAGCCCGAGTTCACGCAGGTAGTCGAGAGTCGCGAGTTGGGTGGTCGGCCGCGATAAATCGTCGCACTGACCGATGCCGTAACAGCACATGGTGAGCGGCCGCGTGGCGGTGATGCTGGCATCGAGTTGGCGCAGACTGCCGGCGGCGGCATTGCGCGGATTGGCGAAGGTCTTGAGACCGGCCGCCTCCTGGCGCGCATTCATGGCTTCGAAGCCGCGCTTGTCCATGTAGATTTCGCCGCGCACTTCGAGCACGGCCGGGCTGCCGCGCAGACGCAAGGGAATCGCGCGGATGGTGCGTACATTGGCCGTCACGTCTTCGCCGGTGCTGCCATCGCCGCGGGTCGCTGCGCGCACCAGCAAACCGTGCTCATAGATAAGACTGATGGCGAGCCCATCAAGCTTGGGCTCGGCGACGAACTCGACCGTTACAACGTCCAACTGCTCGGCGCAGCGTCGATGAAAATCGCTGAACTCCTCGGCATCGAACACATTCGACAACGACAGCATGGGCAGCGGGTGGCGTACCGGCACGAACTGCGCCGCCGCTGCGCCGCCGACCCGTTGGGTGGGCGAATCGGGCGTGATGAGGTCGGGATGGCGTGCTTCGAGCGCCTCCAGTTCACGCATGAGTACATCGTATTCGGCATCCGCAATCAGCGGTGAGTCGAGCACGTAGTACTGGTAACTGTGTCGCTCCAGCTGGTGTTTGAGCGCCAGCGCGCGCGCGCGCTCGAAGTCAGGGGCGGACATGGGCAAAACGTGCCGCGCGTTTACGCAGGCGAGCGATGCTGGGCGGATCGAGCAGGTTCTTGGGGTCTACGTACAGCTCGCCGCCGGTCAACTCGGTCAAGCGCTGCGCGGTATTCAACAGCAGCTCGAATGCGACCGGTCCGTCCAGGGGGCCGGGCAGTTGCAGAAACAGGGCGACACCGGCGGTGCGAAAGACTTCAATCTTGCGCAAGTCAAAAGTGCCGGGTTCGAACATATTGGCCGCACTGAACACTGGCGTCTGACACTTCAATTCACCGGCCCCGAAGTGATGGAAAATCGCCATGTCACCAAATTGCATGCCTACCGAGTTCAAGGCCTTGACCAAGGTCGTGCCGCTGAACTCCTTGCCATCATGGGCACGGACATACAACGAGATCAGACCCGATTCCGGTTCCTGACTGGGTTCTTTGTAAGTCCGGCGCCGCACCGCGGCGGGCTCAGGCGGCGTTGCCTCAAGCGGTTCACCGAACAGGTCGAGCTGATCGGTGCGTTTGCGCGCGTTGCTCGGCTCCGGCGTCGGCACGACATCGTTGCGGACAGCCGGCAACTCCGACAAGGCCTGTTCCTGCGCTGGCAGCACCACATCATCGGGCAAGCGGATGACGGGCAGTGCGGGCTCGTCATCGAGCTGAAAAGTCGATACTTCCGGAACGCGTTGCGGCTCGGCAGGCGCTTCGACGAGCGGCACCGCCGGCGCCTGGGCGGCCTGCGCCATCGCTGCCGCGGCGGCGCGCGCTTTGCCCATCAATCCTTTGCGTGGCGGCGGTTTGACCGGTGGCACCTCGTCCGGCGGCAGCGTACGTATGGCGATGATTTCGTCGAAGCCTTCACCACGCGGCAAGGCGCGCGGCTCGTGGGGGTCGTTGTCGTCGGCACCGTGGCGCAGGATGGCGTCCGGCACATCCATACGAAAGCGGCGGTCGTAATTCAAGCGCGCGTCGCGGCGGCGCTTGATGGCGGTAAAAGCGTACACCGCCACCACAATCACGGCGCCGATGATCAGCAGAATGGTACGCAGTGACATCGCGGCGGCAGGTCGCGGCCTCAGGCGGTTGCCGCGAGCTGGACCGCTTCCTCCATGTCGACCGCCACCAGGCGCGAAACACCGGCTTCCTGCATGGTCACGCCGATCAACTGCTCGGCGATTTCCATGGTGATCTTGTTGTGGGTGATGAACAGGAACTGCACCGACTTCGACATCGAGCGCAGCATCTCGGTCAGACGAATGACGTTGTTGTCATCCAGCGGCGCATCCACTTCGTCGAGCAGACAGAAGGGCGCCGGGTTGAGCTCGAATATCGAGAAAATGAACGACACCGCGGTCAGCGCTTTCTCGCCGCCCGATAGCAGATGAATGGTGCTGTTGCGTTTGCCCGGTGGGCGCGCCATCACCGTCACACCCGTTTCGAGCAGGTCTTCGCCGGTCAGTTCGAGATAGGCATGACCGCCTCCGAACAATACCGGGAATAGCGCCTGCATGCCGTTATTGACCTTGTCGAAGGTTTCGCGGAAGCGCGAGCGGGTTTCGCGATCGATTTTTCTGATCGCCTCTTCGAGGGTGTCGAGCGCCTCGGTCAGATCGGCATGCTGGCTGTCGAGGTAGGTCTTACGCTCGGACAACTGCGTGAATTCATCGATGGCCGCGAGGTTGATCGGGCCGACTCGTGCGATGCGGCCTGACAGTTTTTCGAGTTCCTCCTGAATGGACTCCTCACTCACGCCCTCGCTGAGTTCGGCAAGCGTCGCTTCCAGATCTTCGCCGGTCTGCTCGAAGCGACTGACCAGTTCCTGCAGACGCACTTCGAGCGCGCGCTGATCGAGGCGAATCTGTTCGAGCTGGCGGCGCTGTTCGCTGATGGCCTGTTCCACCGCCGCACGTTCCGATCCCGCTTTCTGCAGGTCAGCATCCAAGGCGCCAAGCACACGACGCGCCTCGGCGAGTTTATTCTCGGCCTCCAGGCGATCGCGCAGCGCGATGTCGAGCTGGCTGCGCATGTCGGTGCGCGGTTCCTGATGGGCGGCAATGGCGGCGGCAATATCCGCGCAGCGACGCTCGGCGCCTTCGCGTGCACCGCCATTGCGAGCCAGTGCCTCTTCGAGTGTGGCGCGCCGCGAGCGCAGTTGGCCGAGGCTGAGTTCAAGCTGATGCGCGGCGTCGCGCAGATTGCGCCATTGCGTCCGGCTGCTGTCGAGACGTGCCTGAATCGCGCCGCGCGCATCGCTGATCTCGGTGCGCCGCTCGGCGTGTCCTTTCAACGCCGCTTCGGCTTCGGCGCGCTCGGCCTTGAGCTGCACAAGATTGTCATGGTGGGTCGCAGACAGCTTGGCAAGTCGTTCGATTTCAGCGGCGACGTCGGCGGCGCGCGCCTGGCGACGCTGGAATTCGGCTTCCAGTCGACCGAGTTCGGAGCGGTGGCGGGACAGCGCCTGCACACCCGCATCGAGCTGCTCGGTATGCTTCTGTTCGTTCTGCTCCATGTCTTTGATGCGGGCACGCAGTGCGTCGCTATCAGCGCGCACGGCGGCAATGTCCGCCTCGTGTTTGCCGACGCGCACACCGATGTCTTCAATCGCACGCTCGCGGGTCAGGATGCTGTCGGCTTCGGCCTTGCTGCCGGCCACCTGCACCCAGTTGGCACCGAACAAGGTCCCGTCTGGCAGCACGATGACTTGTTCCTGGCCAAGGCGTGCGCGCAGCGCCATCGCACTGTCGGCATCGCTCGCAACGTAGACACCGGCCAACAACGGCGACAGGTCGACCTGACTGGTTATCTTGCTGAGCAGCAGTTCGGCTTGCAGTGCTGCGCCGCTGTGCTCTTGCTGTTCAAGGTCGACCACCGTCAAACCGGCGGCGCCGCGGTCAAAGCCACCGCTATCGCGAATGCGCGAGGTCAGCTGCGGACCGCACAGGGCGCCAAGAGGGATACGTAAGGCCGCTTCCAGCGCCCGTTCCCAGCCGCTTTCGACATTCACGAACGCGGCGAGACGCGCCAGGTTATCGATACCGCGCGCTTTACAGAATGCATCGACCGCCCGCTGGTCATTGCCGTAGGCCGCTTCCTGCAGCGCCTGCAGCGATGACAGGCGGCCGCGCAGTTGCTGCAGCTGAGTCTGATGGTCGTTCAGCGTCGCGCCGAAAGTCTGGACGCCGGTGCGCGCCTGGCCGAGTTCGGCACGCATCGTATTGCGCGCCTCGGTCAGTTGCGCGCGCTGTGCGTCCCCCTGTTCGATATCGGCCTTGAATTTGTCTATCTGCGCGACCAGTTCGCTGGTTTCGTTACGGGTCGCCTCACCATTCAGCACGGCCACGCGCGTATCGGCGTCGGAAATGGAAGTGAGCAGGTGTTCGAGACGGATCTGGGTGGCGTGCTCGCGCTGGGCAAGCGCATTGTGATCGCGATTAAAGGCGTCCCACGTGTGCTGCCATTGATCGAGTTCGATTTCGACCGCGCGCACCGCCTCGAAGGCGCCCTGCTCGGCTGACCGCTCTGCTTCGAAACGCGGCTCGATTTCGGTCAGACGGGTTTTGACCTCAGCCAACTGCGTGCCGTCGTTGGTGATGGTCTCGAGCAGTTTGGCGAGGGTCGCCTCGGCGTCTTTCAGATCCTGGCTGAGGGACTGTTCGCGTTCTTCGGCGTGTTTGATGGCCTGTTCGAGCCGCGCGATTTCGCCGCTGCGCGCGTAAAAATCGGTCTGCAGGTTGTTGAACTGGTCGGTCGCTGCGATCTGCGCATCGCGGCCCGCGACCTGGCGCGCTTCGATTTCGCGCAGGCGTGCTATTTCACCTTCAAGTTCGTTGGTGCGCTGCTCGGCGACGCCATGACAGCGGCCATGTTCTTCATTGAGGGCACGCCAGCGCACGGCCAGGCCGCGCGCGATGGTCTTGCGCTCTTCGGCCTTCAGTTCCTGGTAACGTTCGGCTGCACGCGCCTGGCGTTGCAGGTGATTCAGCTGTTTCTCGAGTTCGTCGCGGATATCGGTCAGGCGGGCCATGTTTTCTTTGGTATGGCCCATGCGGTTTTCAGTCTCGCGCCGCCGTTCCTTGTATTTGGAGATGCCCGCAGCCTCTTCGAGAAACCCGCGCAGCTCTTCCGGCTTGGCTTCGATCACGCGCGAAATCATGCCCTGCTCGATGACCGAATAGCCGCGCGAGCCGATACCGGTGCCAAGGAATGCATTGGTGACGTCTTTGCGCCGGCAGCGCGCGCCGTTCAGGTGATAGGCCGACACACCATCACGGCTGACAGTGCGTTTGATCGAGATTTCGCTGAACCCCGCATACTGGCCGCCGATGGTGCCGTCGGAATTGTCGAAGACGATTTCGACCGTGGCCTGTCCAACCGGCTTGCGGGTGTTCGAGCCGTTGAAGATCACATCCACCATCGAATCGCCGCGCAGGTGTTTGGCGGAACTCTCGCCGAGCACCCACAACAAAGCATCAATGATATTTGACTTGCCGCAACCGTTAGGACCGACGATGCCGGTGAGGTTGCCGGGAAGGGTCAAGGTGGTGGGATCGACGAAGGATTTGAAGCCCGCGACTTTGATTCGGGTGATGCGCATGGGTGCGAAGCATACTCCATCGCGAAAGCGCCGCACAACGCTCGCCGGCGTTCATCATCTGTGGTTCAATTGCTTGAAATTATGGCTAAAAATCAAGCAATCGCGAGTTCTTCCGAAGTCGCGAGTCGACACTCATCAAGCCCCAGTGTGCGCCCTGCGCACGATTCCAAAGCAGCACCGGTACAGACATGACGACGCAGCCTCAAAAACGACTCGAGACCTTCCCCAATCCCAAACCCGCAAGAGATTTTCTGATCAGTATCCGCTTACCCGAATTCACCTGCCTGTGCCCGGTCACCGGCCAGCCCGACTTCGCCGAGATGACCTTGGACTACATCGCCGACCAGACTTGCGTCGAATTGAAGTCGCTCAAACTTTATATCTGGTCGTTCCGTAACGAGGGCATGTTTCACGAGGCGGTCACCAACGCCATCCTCGACGATATCGTGGCGGCCTGTGCACCACGCTACGCGCGGCTGACGGCCGTGTTTAACGTGCGCGGCGGCACGTATCCGACCATCACGGCTGAACATCGTCAGGCCGGCTGGCAGCCGAGTCCGGCGAGCGTGCTGCCACGCGCTTAGGCACGGCATGAGCGCGGGTTTTGCTGCCGGCGTCGGTTTCGCGTGGCGAGGTTGGCGGTTGCTCGCCGAACCCGGCCTGCGGCGTTTCGTGGTCGGGCCGGTACTGATCAACATCGCGGTGTTTGCGTTCGCGCTGGCAAGTTTCGGCCAGCTTTTCCAGCAACTGATTGAGCGTTACTGCGCCGGCTGGCCGGATTGGGCGTTGTGGATAGCGTGGCTGGTATTCGGCACGCTGGCGGCCATCACGCTGTTCTTCACTTTCAGTCTGGTCGCCAACGTGCTCGCCAGTCCCTTTAATGGCCTGCTCGCCGAAGCGGTCGAACGCCACCTGCGTCACCCCGGCCAGCCCTTGGAATTCAGCTGGAAGAACCTGTTCGCCGAGGCTGGACGCGCGCTCTACGCGGCGCTGCGTAAGCTGTTGTATTTCGGATGGCGGGCGCTGCCGCTGGTGGTCCTGAGTTTTATTCCGGGGCTGAATCTGGTCGCGCCCTTGCTGTGGATAGTGTTTGGCGGTTGGATGCTGGCCATCGAATACCTCGACTGTCCGCTCGGCAATCACGGCCAGTTGTTCCCGGTGGCGGTCGACAGGCTACGCGGCGAACGTGCGATGGCGCTCGGTTTTGGTGTGTCCTTGAGCCTGTTGACGATGGTGCCCGTACTCAATGTTCTCGCCATGCCGATAGGCGTGGCCGGCGCGACGGCGATGTACTGCGCCCATTTTGCGCCCCGTGAGTGAAGGCGTGCGGCGATGACGGACGTGGTCGGGCGGTTCGCGCCCTCGCCCACCGGCCCACTGCACTTCGGTTCGGTGGTCACGGCGCTGGCCAGTTATCTCGACGTTCAAGCGCAGGGCGGACGCTGGTTATTGCGTATCGACGACCTCGACCTGCCGCGTATTGAACGCGGCGCGAGCGCCAGCATCCTCGCCACGCTCGAAGCCCTGGCGCTCGAATGGCACGGCCCGGTGGTTTATCAAAGCACACGCGGAGCGGCCTATGCCGATGCCCTGGCGCAACTCGAGGCACGGCGTCTGATCTATCGCTGCCGCTGCTCGCGCAAGAGCATCGGCCCGCGCGCTTATCCCGGCACCTGCCGCGCCAAACGCCTCGGCGGCGACGGCGCCTGCCTGGCATGGCGGGTCAGGGTGGACGCAGAACCCATCGTGGTGCGCGATGTGCTGCAGGGCGATTACGCGCAGCAACTCGCCAGCCACTGCGGAGACTTCGTGGTGCGCCGCGCCGACGGGGTGTATGCCTATCATCTGGCGGCGGTGGTGGACGACGCCTGGTCGGGCGTGACGCAGATTACACGGGGCAGCGATCTGCTCGAATCAACGCCCCGTCAAATCCATCTGCAACGCCTGTTGGGCCTGACCACACCACGCTATGCGCACTTGCCGGTGGTGCTCGATAGCCACGGTGACAAACTCAGCAAACAAACCCACGCGCCGGCGGTGACCCCCTCCGACGCGGCGTTTGCGCTGTTTCATGCATTGGCGTTTCTGGGACTGGCGCCAGCAGCGGATATGGCCGGTGCAGCGGCGGCTGACTTGTTGGCGTGGGCGCGGCCACGCTGGCAACTGGCGGCCATCGAGCCAGCGGCGCGCCCCTATGCCTGGCCGGCCTGAGGGGCGCGGCCGGGTTTACAGGTGCGAGGCGAACATTTTCTTCAAATCGTCGTAGGTACGCGCCACCGCCAGATCGGGATGGGCCGCGGTGACCTTGTCCGAGGGCTGAAACAACATGCCGGCATCGGCGGTGCGCAACATGCTGATGTCGTTAAACGAGTCGCCGGTCGCAATGACTTTGTACTTCAACGACTGGAATGCCAGCACCGAGTGACGTTTGGGATCGGTCTGCCGCAGGGTGTAACCAACGATGTGGCCAGCGGCATCGACCTTCAACTGGTGGCACAGAATCATCGGATACCCGAGTTTCGCGAGCAGCGGCGCGGCCAGTTCGTGGAAGGTGTCGGAGATGATCGCGACCTGGTAGTTGGCGCGCAGCCAGCCGAGAAATTCCGCCGCGCCCGGCAACGGGTCCAAGGCCCCGGCCGCCGCCTGAATGTCGGAATAACGCAGGCCGCGCTCACGCATGATGTTCAGACGCAGGCTCATCAACTCGTCATAATCGGGGATATCCCGAGTCGTGACTTTCAGCTCTTCGATGCCCGTGCGCTCGGCAAGGCTGACCCAGATTTCCGGCACCAACACGCCTTCGAAATCTAAACATGCAACATTCATGAGATGGAATCCTTGTGAAGCGGGCGGCGTCGCCCGCAGAAAACGGAGCGGCAGTCTACACCAGAAGACCGTACGGCGCCGTAGTGACCTGACGCAGACGCGATCAGTGCAAGTGCGAATTCATTCGCACATTAAAGGCGCGCCCCGACCGATCAACTGCGGCACGAATGTGCGGATGAATTCGCACCGACAACAGAGATTCGCCGTGCGCAGCGTCAGCCCCGCTTACGCGACCACATCACCTCGCCCGCGCCCGAATCCCGGGCAATCACGCGCGCAGCGACGAACAACAGGTCCGACAGGCGATTGAGGAAGGTCGCGGTGTGCGGGTTGACGGTCTCGACCGCCGCCAGTTCCAGCACGGACCGCTCTACCCGCCGACATACCGCACGGCCCATGTGACAGACCGCCGCGGCGCGGCTGCTTCCTGGCAGGACGAACTCCTTCAAGGGCGGCAGTTCGTCGTTATACAAATCGATGGCCTGCTCGAGCTTGCCGACCGCCGCCTCCTGCATGAACGTACTGCCGGGGATCGATAGTTCTCCGCCGAGATCGAACAAATCATGCTGGATGTCGAGGAACAGCTCGGCGAGGCCGGTGCGAATATCTTCCGTCAACAGCAAACCTAGATTGCAGTTCAGTTCATCAACCTCGCCGATGGCATGCATACGCAGGTTGGTTTTGGCAATTCGCGAGCCATCGCCCAAGCCAGTGGTGCCGGCGTCGCCGGTGCGGGTATAAATCTTGGAGAGGCGATTTCCCATCGGAGCGTCCTTCAGTGAAGCCAGGGCGGCATTCTGGGTGGCCATGCGCGCGCCTGTCAAAAGCGCCGTCCGCGCTGCCTCGCGGCGGGATGCCTGTTAGAATCTGCGCACTTCGCGTCAGCCGCGTGCCCCCACTCACTTCGACCATGAGTCATCCATGATCCCGAGCTCTGTCCCCGCCGCTGGTTCCGTGTTGTATTCGGTGGTGGTGCCGTTCTTCAACGAACAGGACAACGTCGCGCCGCTGCTGGGCGAAATCAGCGCGGTGATGGCGCCGCTCGGCGACTACGAGGTGGTGGCGGTCGATGACTGCAGTACCGACGGCACGCGCGCGCGCCTGCTGGCCTGCGCTGCTGATCCCCATGTGCGGGTGCTGGTGCATGCACAAAATCGTGGCCAGAGCGCGGCGGTCTGCAGCGGCGTGGACGCGGCGCGCGGAGTGTGGGTGATCACGCTCGACGGCGACGGCCAGAATGACCCCATCGACAGTCCACGTCTGTTGTACGAAGTCGCCGGCGAACAACCGCCCCTGCTGATCTGCGGACACCGTCAGCAGCGCCGCGACAACGCGCTGCGTCTGTTGTCTTCGCGTATCGCCAATGGCGTGCGTGCGCGCATGCTCGGCGACGACACCCCTGACACCGGGTGCGGCCTGAAAATCATGCACCGTGCGGCTTTCATGAAACTGCCGCGTTTCGACCATATGCACCGTTTCCTGCCGGCCCTCATCCGGCGCGACGGCGGCCAGATTCGCTCAGTGGCGGTGTCGCACCGCGCACGTCGCCATGGTCAGTCCAAATACGGGGTGTGGAACCGTCTGTGGGTGGGCATTGTCGACCTGTTCGGCGTGATGTGGCTCAAGCGTCGCGCCTTTCGTCCGGCCGTAGTCGAGGAGTTACGCCATGACCGTTGAGCAGATGTGGGTCACTGTCGGCATGTGCGGCAATCTGTTGTTTTTTTCGCGCTGGGTGGTGCAATGGATGGCCAGTGAGCGCGCCAGGCGCAGCGTCATCCCGGTCACGTTCTGGTACTTGAGCATTGCCGGCAGTGTGGTGTTGCTCGGCTATGCGCTGTATCGCCGCGATCCGGTATTCATCGTCAGCCAGTTACCCAACAGCGTCATTTATTTCCGTAACCTGCATCTGCTCAAGCGCGAGCGCCAGGCGGACTCCTCAGCGTGATTCTCGCCCGCTATTTCATCCGTGAGACGATCAAAATCACGGCCGCCATCATCGGCGGACTGCTGGTTTTGTATCTGACCATGCGCCTCGCCACCGCGCTTGGCGATGCCGCCGACGGCAAGGTCGCGCCGCAGCACATCGTGCGTATGGTCGGCCTGAAAATGCTGGTGTCGTTAAAAGACCTGTTGCCGATGTCGCTGTTTCTCGGCACCTTCGCCGCCGCCACGCGCCTGCATCTCGGCTCGGAATGGGTGGTGATGCGCGCCGCAGGCATGAGTCACCAGCAGTTGCTCAAACCCTTGCTCGGTCTCGCCTTGACCGCGGCGTCAGTAGTCGCGCTGATCACCTTGGTGGTCGGGCCACAGGCCGAACATTACCTCCGGGAACTGAAAGAAATCACCGAGAACGAGGCGACCATCGCCGGCGTCAAGGCCGGCCGCTTTCGCGATCTCGCGGGTGGCCGTCGGGTGTTCTACGCCGAGAGCATCGCCGACGACGAAAAACATCTCGAACGCGCATTTGTTCATTCCCGCGATAAGAAGGCCGACAACGGGCGTGAAGGCACGCTGCGCGCCGCGCGCGCCTCCATCGAGATTGACAGGCGCGCACACGGCCGATTTGCGGTGTTCGAACAGGGCTCGAGTTATGCCGGTGAGCCGGGCCAATTGGATTTCACCAGCACCGACTTCAATCGTTATGGGGTGCGCATCGAAGATCCCGAGCCGACCAATTTTAATGACCACATCGCCTTTGTGCTGACCGCCGACCTGCTGAAACACGACGAGTTCTATTATCTGGTCGAGTTGCAGTCACGCCTCAACCTGCCGCTATGCACGCTATTGTCGCCGGTGCTCGCGTTCCTGATCGGGGTCGGCAATCGGCGCGGTCATTGGTATCTCGGCCTCATGACGGCAGTGGCGGGTTATTTTGCCTACACCAACCTGCTCGGTGTGGGGCGGGCT
>CAMCBY010000036.1 GCA_945873015.1 Klebsiella pneumoniae | reverse complement strand
TGGCAATGCCCTGCACGCCGAGCTTTTTGCGGACCGGCGTTTCGAAGTCCGTATCGCCCAATGGCACCTGCGCGGCGAAACACAGTTCACCCCAATTGCGGATCACCACCTGCATGCTGTGTTTGACGGTGACCACCTGGCCGTTTTCTTCACACAAATATTCATAGACCGGCATTGCCTGCTCTCCACGTGCTCGCTGTGCTGGCTTTATTAATTCGTGTTCGCGCTGCAGGCCGAGAGGCCCTCAGCACGACAACCAATCAGATGTCCAAGCCGCGCTGCCATTGACCAACATAGGCGAATTCTGCGAGCGCTTTGCGTTCACGTTGTGCGGGAGATTTTTCTTCCACTCCCGCGGGTAATGACGCCGGGTCGCCGAGGTAACCAATCGCCATGACTGCGATCGCCTCGTGGTCGTCCGGAAGCGCGAGGGAGCGTTGCGCGAGATCAGCGTCGAATCCTGCCATCTGATGCACCAGCAAACCTAGATGGGTGGCTTCGCTGAGCAGATTACCGACCGCCAAACCGAGATCGTAGTGGGCCCAGCGATTGGGTTTGCCGTTGTGAGAAAAGTGTTTGCGTACCGTGTTCAGCACCAACACCGGTGCAGTGGCCGCCCAGGCCTGATTGGCGGCCATGAGGGTTGCCAGTAACTGCTCGTAAGCGGCGTCTGTGCCACGCCGCATGATAAGGAAACTCCACGGCTGATCGTTATAACAGGATGGCGCCCAGCGCGCCGCTTCGAACAGGGCGGTCAATTTGTCGGCCTCGATGGCGCGCGGCGCAAAGGCGCGCGGACTCCAGCGCTGACTCAAGACATCAAGTATAGCGGACATAAAATTCTCCCGAATTGACGAAACACACTACGACGCTCGTTTAGCGCCGAGCAAAGCGCTCACCGCAGCATAAGTCGCGACACAATAAGGTACGCAGTAGGTCAGTGCGATCTTGGCGAACTCACGCGTGCCCAAGCTGCCGGCGATGATACGGTCGCCATAATTGATGGCGACCAGGATACTTCCCACCACCATTGCGACCCGCAACGAGCGCCGCACAGTGGCTGGCGCCAAGGCAATGTCCAGCCACGCGGTCATGCGCCTGCGCACGCCAGGCGACAACTCTTGTGCGATTTCACAAGCACCATCGAGCCTCTTGGATACTTCCTCAGGGTGATTGGGCACAATGCCTTGTATGGCCAGCCGTTGCTCAGCGATAACTCCTCCGCATCGTCTCGAGGCGATGGCGGACGGATCAATGTTAACCGCGTTCACTGCACGACCATACCCGTGCGCCTCAAACCTGCCACACCATGATTGAAGTCCGCGAGCTGTGTTACGAATATCCGGGGCTGCGCGCCTTGAGCGATGTCAGCTTCGACATCGCGCCCGGCACCATCACCGCCCTGGTCGGCCCGAATGGCGCAGGCAAAACCACTCTGCTGCGCTGTCTGGCCGGCATGGAACGGCCGCTCAGCGGCTCGGTCATGGTCAACGGCATCGATGTCGTCGAGGAGCCGCGACGCAGCCATCGACACCTCGGTTACCTGTCCGATTTCTTCGGGCTGTACGACCCGCTGACGGTGCGTCAGTGTTTGAGTTATGTCGGCGCGGCCAATGGCCTCGCGCCGCATGTATTGGCGCAGACCGTGGTCGCGACAGCGACTGAGCTCGGTCTCGCGGAGCGCCTTGATCAGCGCACCGGCGAGTTGTCGCGCGGGCTCAGGCAGCGCGTTGCCATCGCCCAGGCGATCATTCACGCACCGACCGTGGTACTGCTCGACGAACCGGCCTCGGGTCTCGATCCGGAAGCGCGCTTCGCGCTCGGCGACTTGTTTCTCGCACTACGCCAACGAGGCATGACGCTGCTGGTGTCATCGCACATTCTGGCGGAGCTCGAGGCCTATTCGACGCATATGCTGATCCTGCGGGGTGGACGGCTGGTCGAACACCGCGCGCTCGCCAGTTCCGGCGAAGCGGGCACCCATATGGAAGTCCAGGCGTTGCAAGGCAGCGAATCACTCAAGGCGGCGTTAAAACAACACCCCGCGGTCAGCGCCTTGCGGGTCGATGGCCTCACAGTACGTTTTGCCCTGCAGGGCGCCGCACCAGAGCGCGCCGCGCTATTGCAGTCCCTGCTCGCGGATGGGCTCAGCATCAGTCATTTCGCAGCCGTCACCGAAGACCTGCAGCAGTCCTACATCCATTCCCTCAGCCGTGGGCAAGATGCGTGATGAATCCCGAATTGCGACGCAATCTATGGCTTGAAGTCACGCTGCATAAACTGCTGCTGATACCCGCGGTGATCTTCGCCGTCGCAGGACTGGTGCGCGCGGTCGATCCTGGCGGCCTTGGTATCAACAAAATGGCCATCACCGGGTTTCTGGTCGCGACCATGGTGTGGGGCTCGCGGCAGGCCGCCAACAGCGTGCTCGACGAGGCACGCGCGCGCACCTGGGACATTCAACGTATGTGCGCGCTGTCCGCCTGGCGGATGACCTGGGGCAAGCTGCTCGGCGCGACGGCGATGTCCTGGTATGCGGGGCTGTGCTGTCTGTTGCTGTTCCTCGGCAGCAGTGAATCGCATGCGCTCATCGACGGCCTGCTGACTGCCGTGCTGGTGATCTCGCTGGCGGTGCTGGCGCACGGACTGGCCTTGATCGGTGCTCTCGTGGGTCTGCATCGCGGCAGCGGTCTGCAATCGCGTTTTGCCAATCTGCTGGTGGTGGGTCTACTGCTCTTCATGCTGCCGAACGTCATGAATGTGCTCGACCCGCAAGGCACCGTGCTGTGGTACGAAATGACGCTACAGCGCCTGCCGTTCGCCGCTCTGACCACAGCGCTGTTGGCGGCCTGGGCAGTGCTCGGCGCCGCGCGCGCCATGAGTATGGAACTCAAGATTGCAACGCGACCCGACGCGTGGCTGGCATTCAGTGTATTCGCGACGGTGTTTTGCGCTGGTTTCATCGGCGTTGCGCTCGTGCCATCCCTGGCGCTGCTGCGCAGCCTGTGCGCGACGCTGTGCGTGACGGCTATCGTGCAGAGCTATATCGCGGCCTTCGCTTACCCTAGCGATCCGGTGCAATGGCGGCGCGCCGAGCGCGCGGTCGCCAGCCGCCGCTACGGCCGCGCGCTGGAGGAACTGCCACTGTGGCCGGTGTCGGCCGCTGTCGCGCTGGCGGCGGGGCTACTCGTCGCGGCGCTCGGCACAGCGCCGGAACTCACCCTTGAGCGGCTCGATAATCTCGGGCCGGTGGCGTTGGCTGTGGCGCTCATGATGTTGCGCGATCTGGTTTTACTGAGCTATTTCGGCATGAGTTTGCGCCGTGGCGTGCCGGAAGCCACCACGCTCATCTACATCGGCATCCTCGATGGTCTGCTGCCGGCCTTGCTGCCACACCTCGGCCTTGAAGCGTTTGTGCCTTTGTTCTGGCCACCGTTCTTTACCGCGCCGATGACCGCCATCGTCATCATGAGTGTGCATTGCGCAGTCGTACTGTTTCTCGCTGTGCGCGCTTACCGGCGACTGCAAGAGGGCATTAATGGAACAACTGGTGAATGATGCGGAAGCCGGCGATATAAGTGCCGCTGGCGGCGCCGAGCGAACTTAAGAAAAACACCAGAAAGGTGCGTGCCACGCGGTTATGGCGCCAGCCGGATAACGAGGTGGTGTCCTTGCGCAGCTTCCTGAAGTCGGCCACGGTCGGCTTGCGTATCCACGCTTCAACCGGCGCCGTCACCATGCCGATGCCAATGGCGGGATGCAGGGTAGTGAGTGGCGCACCCAGAAACGCACTGATGATGGTCAGCACATGGCCACCCGCTACCAGCGTGCCTAGCGCCGCCAGTCCACCCGTGATGAACACCCACTGGCCAATCAGCGACCAGCCGAGTTCCGGACTGCGCATGAAACCTACCACAAAGCCGACCACAAACAGCAGCACCAGCAAGGTCGGAATGTGTTTCACCCAACTGGCCCCGGCCGGCACGGTATCGAGTTCGCGCAGCCGCGCGGCACGCTCGCTCATCCCCTCTTCGAGATAACGGCGGATGCCTTTCAAGTGGCCGGCGCCGACCACCGCCAGCACGCGGCGCGCGCCACCGTCGGCGATATCCAGCAAGTGCGCCGCCATGTATTGGTCACGCTCGTCGATGAGCGGCTGATAGATCTGGTGGGCGCTGTCGGCGAACTGCGCGAATGTGCTTTCCAGCAGATCGCCCTCCTTCAAAGCCTCGATTTCCGCTTCCGGAATTTCATCGTCCACCACGATGCTGGCAAACAGCCCGGAGAACAGATACATCCGTTTGTACCACGGCACATTGCGGTAGATACGACGCAAAGTCGTACCGATGTCGCGGTCTATCAGGTGCACTTTCAGCCCGTGCTGGCGCGCGCCCTCGATGGCCGCGCGCATCTCGGCACCCGGCTCGATGCCGAATTGTTCGGCGATACGCTGCTGAAATGCAGCCATTGCCAGCATCGCGGTGACCATCGGCACCTTGCCACTGCGAATAACCTCGAACAAGTCCATGCGCTCGAGCGTCTCGGGGTCGACCATACCCCGGTGCCGGTTGACACACAGTTCGATGGCGACTTCATCGTAGGCGCCGCTGTCAATTTCATGCGTCACCGCTTCAGCGCTGGCGCGCGAGACGTGGGCGGTACCAAGCAGGCGCAAGCTGGTCTCACCGAGCTGGATATCAACATGCGGCTGCGCCGCGTCCTTCGAACTCATATTTCCGGTGCTCCGACCGCAGCCACGGCGAATCCGTTGCGCAACCAGTTGCGGCCGAGCAAAAGCATGTCGCCGGCGTTACTGCGGTCATTGAGGTTGGTCAGCACGCGGTAGTCCTGGCCGCGAAACTGCACAGTGAGATAAACGTGATAACGGATTTCGCGACAATCCGCGCTGCGGATGCCGCGCACCTGAGCTATCTGTGCGACGAGCGGATGGCGCTCGCCGCGTTCGTTGATCAGCACAAAACTGATCATCTTACCGGTGTCACGCGCCGACGGCGGCCCCTCGCTATCCAGAACCTTGAGCTCATGGGCATTGATGGAAGACACCACCGCGCCGGTATCGAGGCGGGCATTGAAGGTTTGCCCGGACTCACCAATGGTGACCGGCACCGCCGCCGGCAGGGTATTGCGCAGCGCCCAACGTTGCCCGACCGCAAAACCACCGGCCGTTGTCAGCGCGATACCCACCAGGACGAGCAGCGCTTTGCGAAAAAAATCAGGCGGTGTCACGCGCGGGCAACTTCACGGGAGTGCACATGGTGGCAATTGTAAGCGGGTTCAGTGCGCAACCGCGACGCACACCTGGTCACGAATTCCTTCAGTCAGGGCGGTGCGCGGCGGCGCGCATTCACTTAAAATTCAAAGCTGGCCCGCGCGCTCCCCGCCCGGCGCGCTCATAAGAATGCTTAAGCTTGAACAAACTCAATGAGAGACAACGCGAGGCCGTGCGCCACATCGACGGCCCGCTGCTGGTGCTGGCCGGCGCCGGCAGCGGCAAGACACGCGTCATCGCGCATAAAATCGAATACCTCATCAAACAACGGGAAGTGCCGCCGGATCGTATCTCGGCCATCACCTTCACCAATAAGGCCGCGCGCGAGATGCGCGAGCGCGTGAGCAGCCTGCTGCCACGCAAGACCAAGGGGCCGTGGATTTCCACCTTTCACACCCTGGGCCTGCGCATCATGCGCGCCGAGTGCAGCCTGCTCGGTTACCGCCCCGGCTTTTCGATTCTCGATTCCGGTGATTGCGCCAACCTGCTGGCCGATCTCATGCGTCGCGATCAACCCGGCAGCGATATTTCCGTGGCTGAGGTTCAGCACCAGATATCGGGCTGGAAATACGCGTTGATTCCACCCAACAAAGTCGTCAACACTGATTTCACGCCGGCGCAAAAGCTGGCGTTGCGCTGTTACGGCCCCTATTGCGAGGCGCTGCGCGCTTTCAACGCCGTCGATTTCGATGATCTGATCATCGCACCGGTAGGGCTCTTGCAAGCGGACGAGGAAGTCCTGCAACGCTGGCGCGAGCGTATCGACTATCTGCTGGTGGATGAATATCAGGACACCAATCTGTCCCAGTATGAGCTGGTGCGACTGCTGGCCGGCGGTCACAGCCGCCTGACAGTGGTCGGTGATGATGACCAGTCAATTTATGCCTGGCGCGGCGCGCGGCCGGAAAACATGCTGCAACTCGCCAGTGACTTTCCAGACCTTAAGGTCGTCAAGCTGGAACAGAACTATCGCTGCAGCGGCATCATCTTGAAGGCCGCCAACAGCCTGATTGCCAACAATCCGCATATCTACCCCAAAACCCTGTGGTGCGATCACGGTTTTGGCGACAAGATTCGTGTCATAAGTCGTGCCAGCGAACACGATGAAGTCGAGTGGCTCGCCAATGACATCCTGCATCGCCGCCTGGTGCATTCACTGCGTTATGGCGACTTTGCGGTCCTTATGCGCAGCAACCATCAGGCGCGTCTGTTTGAACATGCGTTTCGTGAGCGGGCCATTCCCTACGTGGTGTCGGGCGGTCGCTCGTTTTTCGATTTCACCGAGATCAAAGATTGCGTGTGTTATCTGCGCCTGATCGCCAACCCCAGTGACAACAATGCGCTGCTGCGGGTCATCAACACACCGCGCCGCGCTATCGGGCCGGCCACCGTCAAGATTCTGGTGGAGGTGGCGGCCAACGGTAACGGCAGCCTCGCCGATGCCGCGCTGGACGCGGAATTCGCCGCGCGTGTCTCGCCGTTGACCTTGAAACGCACCCGCGCCTTCATCGACTGGCTGAATGACTTTCAGCGCCTGCATGGCGACAGTCCGCCGCCCGAAGCCTTCGCACAACTGCTGGCCGATGTCGGCTATGACGATTGGCTCGAACAGGTCGCCGAGACGCCGACCGACGCCGAACGCAAGCGTAATAACGTCGCTGAGCTCAGCAAGTGGATAAAACGTATCCACGAGGCTGAAGAGTCCCGTACCACCGCCGACGTGGTGGCGGCCCTGACTCTGTTCGACATCGCCGATCGCAAGGAGGATGACAAGGACACCGATGCCGTGGCGTTGACCACCTTGCATGCCGCCAAAGGGCTCGAATATCCGCATGTCTACCTGGCGGGCTTCGAGGAAAACCTCTTACCTCATCGCAATTCCATCGCCCTCGACACCATCGAGGAAGAACGGCGGCTGGCCTATGTCGGCATCACCCGCGCGCAACGCACGCTGTCCTTGAGTTTCTGCCGCTCGCGCAAACGTTTCGGTCAGACCGAGACCGTCGAGCCGAGTCGTTTCCTGACCGAATTGCCTCAGGACGAACTCGCCTGGGACGGCGTGCCGATGGACGTCGGCGCCAACAAGGTCGCCGGCCGCGGCACGCTCGACAGCCTGAAGCGCATGTTGAAGACCTGAGCACGAGGCCCCACCTGTCGCTGCACAGCGACAGACCTGCCACACCGGCCGCGCTCGGCGCTTGTGCTCAGGAGCCGGGTCGGCGGCTGACCGCGAGCTAAAACAAACACTTGAGTCAAATACCCGCCGGGCTCGCTGGACTGGCACACATTCTGCTGTAGAGCAGATGTAAAACGAGAACAGCCATGCGCGACCACCACAAAATCATCGATGCTCTGCCACCAGGCTCAAGCTGCGCACCCGCGACCCGCCGCCTGATCGAAGGTTACGCGGCCGAAATCGCCGCGCGTCACGCCCAATTGCTCGAAGACCGCAGCCTGTATCGCAGCAAACTCGACGATCTGCGCGAACTCGACCCGGCCGACTTCACCGGACTGACCAAACTCTATCGCGCGCATCTCGGCCAAATCGAGTTGTTATTGAAACAATTCGAACGTCCCGCGCTCAACCATACAAGCGTCACGCGCACACTGTCGCAAGCGTAGTTCCCTTCTCTACGTGGCTACTGCCCGCTCTTCGGAGCGGGCTTTTTTTTGTGCTCAGGCTTGCGCCTGGCCATAGAGTCGCGCGTACAGTCCATTACGCGCCAGCAAGGCATGGTGCTCGCCCTGCTCGGCAACTTTACCGGCCTCCAGCACAAACACCCGCGCGGCGCGCCGCACCGCGCTCAAACGATGGGCAATGATGATGAGAGTGCGGCCAGCCAGATGGCGGTGCAAAGCTTCATGCAGTCGCATCTCGGTGACCACATCGAGCGCCGAGGTGGCTTCGTCAAGAATCACCACATAGGGCTCCATCAACAGCATGCGCGCGACGGCCAGCCGTTGACGCTGACCACCGGAGAGACGAATGCCGGTGCGGCCGATAATGGTGTCGAGGCCGAGCGGCAGGGCCGCAATCACCTGGTCGAGCTGGGCAATGGCGAGCACATGCCAAAGGCGCGCGTCATCAGCGTCACGACCGAGGGTGAGATTCTCGCGCACCGTGGCGTGCAGCATGGCCGGCTGTTGCAATACCACGCCCACATGCTCGCGCACCGGCGTGAAGCCAATGTCGGTCAGCTCGACGCCGCCGTACAGCACCCGTCCGGCACTCGGTGTGTATAGCCCCAGCAGCACCTGCACCAGGGTCGACTTGCCGCCGCCGCTGGCACCGACAATGGCAACCTGTTCGCCCGCCTCGACCTTGAGCGACAACCCATCCAGCACCGCTGGCCCCTCGCCATAACGAAAGGTGACATCAATGAGTTCAACACTCAGCGCACGATGGGCGTCGAACGGGTCGTGGCGGGTTGGGTAGTGTGGTTCCTCCGCCAGGCGCCACACGCGGTTGACGCGTTCGAGTGCCGCATTGGCGCTCTGCAACGCGTATTGCAGATTGAGGATGGTCTCTATCGGCCCGATCAGGAACCACAGGTAACTGAACACCGCGATCATGCGGCCAAGCGTCAGATCCGAAAACACCACCAGCAGCATCGCGAGGGCGCGAAAGCCATCGATGCTGATCAGGAACACTGCAAACGAAAATCGGTTTGCAGCGTCGCTCTTCCAGGCATAGGTGGCGGCGTGCTGGCGAATATCGCGGGCACGGTCAATCACGCGCCCAAGGTAATGACCCTCGCGATTGGCGATGCGCATCTGCTGGATGGCGTCGAGGGTCTCGCTCAAACACTCCTGAAATATCTGCACTGCGGCGTTCTCGCGGCGTTTGAGTTCCTTCACCCGCCGACTGACCAGCATGGTGAAATACACCGCCGCCGGGTTCATGACCAGAATGAACAGCCCCAACGGCCAATGCATCCACAGCAGCACCGCCGCGCCACCCGTCAAGGTCAGAACTGCAATCAGCAACTGGCTTAAAGTCACGCCGGTGAATTCATCGATGGTATTCAAGTCGACCACCAGATGGGTGGCGACGGTGCTGGCGCCCAACACTTCGTATTCCGCCATCGAGACCCGTTGCAGGCGCTCGAGCAGTTCGCGACGGATGCGGAAGATAAGATCTTTGCCTATCAGGGAAAAACTGCGGGTCTGCCACACCTGCAAGGCCAGACTGAGCGCGCGCAGAAGTACGGTCGCGAGCGTCACCATGAGGATGTAACAAGTCGGGCCGCGCCACCCGCTCGGCACCAGTTGATCGACCGCCGTCACCAGCGGCCCACCCCGTTTGAGCAGGACTTCATCGACCAGCAGCGGCACCAGCAGAGGCACCGGCACCGCCAGCAGGGCAGCGACGGCCGCGACCAGATTGGCGATGATGAGGGTGCGCTTATGCTCGGCAAACATCGCCAGCACGTAGTGCCAGTTGTAATGCCTTGTTTCGTTCGTCACGGCAATCGACCGCTGCAAGAGTAGCGGCCCATGATACGCGTGCCGCCGCATCGGCGGCGCAGCCACTCAGGCTTGGGGATGCTTTGACTTAAATGCAGTGAACGCGCAACAACGCACGTGGGTCGTGCCCCCGTTCGCCTGAACTCAATCTGCGCTTGTTTCGGTTTCGACTGGAGTCGGTTGGTTGATGAACCAGGCCATGGCATCGGGGCCGCCATCAACGGCCCTGGCGCCCAGTTCGCGGAAGCCGAACAGGGCCGGGTCGGCGAGATGCGATGGCACCACCGACTGCAGGCTGCGGAAGATATTCTCCACCCGCCCCGGGTGTTCGCGATCCCAGCTCGCCAGCATGTGTTTGATCTTGACGCGCTGCAGGTGCTGCTGGCTGCCGCACAGGTTGCAGGGGATGATCGGAAAACCGCGCGACTCGGCATAACGCGCGATGTCGTCTTCGGCGCAATAGGCGAGTGGCCGGATCACCACGTGTTTGCCGTCGTCACTCAACAGTTTGGGCGGCATGGCTTTGAGCTTGGAGCCGAAGAACATGTTGAGAAACAGGGTCTCGACAATGTCGTCGCGATGATGGCCAAGCGCAATCTTGGTCATGCCGTGCTGGGCGGCAAAGGTATAAAGAATGCCGCGCCGCAAACGCGAGCACAGCCCGCACATGGTGTTGCCTTCCGGCACCACACGTTTGACCACGCTGTAGGTGTCCTGCTCGATGATGTGGTGCTCGATGCCGAGTTCGCGCAGATAACCCGCCATGGTCTCGGGTGGATAGCCGGGCTGCTTCTGATCGAGATGCACGGCAATCAAATCGAAATGGATAGGCGCGCGTTCGCGCAGCCGCTGCAGAATCTCGAGCAGGGTGTAGGAATCCTTGCCACCCGACAGGCACACCATCACGCGGTCGCCTTCTTCAATCATGTTGAAGTCGGCAATCGCACGCCCGACGTGGCGCCGCAGCCGTTGCTGCAGAATGCCGGCCTCGTGGCGGGATTTACGCGGATCAGCGGGATTCATGCCAGGACTCGCGGATGAAAACTCATAAGGCTGTCCTGCGCTGATCGGAAGACCGACGCCGCGCGGCATGCGCGCGGCGTGGTCAGGCACATCGCGTCAGGCGACGCTTTGAAAGGCTTCTTGGGCAACCACGCCACGCTTGAACTGGCTGCTCTCGATACGACTCGGGAGGAAAGCTGCCTCAAGAATCGGCAAGGTGGTCTGCGGGTCGCAATCGCCACACATGAACACGTCGATGGCGGCATAACCGCGCTCCGGCCAGGTGTGGATGCTGATATGGCTTTCCGCGAGGATGGTGACGCCGCTCACGCCCATACCTTCACCAAACGGGTGGTAGTAGGAGTAGAGCACCGTTGCACCCGCCGTGCGGGCGGCCTTTTCCAACGAGCGTTCGATGAAGGCCGCGTCAGCAAGGTGTGTGGCATCCCACATCTCGACCAGCAGGTGATCGCCCGCGTAATGCTGGCCGCGACCGTCGGTCTTGAAATGATCCGGATGATTATTCATGACTTGCTCCCTTCCACCAACTCGTTGATCCAGCGCGGCAGCACAAAGCTGGCCGCGTGCACTTCCGGCGAATAATGTCGCGTCTCGCCCGTCAGGGCTTTGAAACGCTCACGCAACTTTTCGAGGTCCGGTTTGCACACATCCGCGTGCCGCCCCGCTATCCCCAAAGTCATGTTGCCGCCGTAATACGTCGGCACCGCCGCGAGATAAACGCCGGCGTGCAGACCCAGATTGCGTAACGCGGCGACCGAACGGGCCGCTTCGTCACGCTGAAAAAACACCACGCCGTCCTGCGCACTCAGCGCACCCTGCGGCGACAAGGAGTCGCGACACAGACGGTAGAACTCGTCCGAGAACAAAGCCTCGGCCATGCCTACCGGATCGGTTGAATCGACGATGATGGCGTCGTATTCACCGCGATGTTCCTTCATGTACTTGAACGCATCCTCGACCACCACGCTCACGCGCGGATCGTCGAAAGCACGACCGTTGTCGTTCAAGGTCGGCAGAAACTCGCGCGAGGACTCAATGACCTTGATGTCGATCTCGACGAGATCCACATGTTCGATCGGATGCTTGAGTGCCTCACGCAGGCAACCACCATCACCGCCGCCGACGATCATCACTTTGCGCGGCGCAGGTACCGCAAACAGCGGCACATGCACCAGCATCTCGTGATAGATGAACTCGTCAGCTTCAGTGGTCTGAACGATCCCGTCGAGCACCAACACGCGCCCGAGTACGGGCGCGCGGTAGATGGTTATCGACTGGAACGGCGTTTGCGTCTGATACAGGATTTCATCGTAATGAAAGCCTTGGAAAGCCTGACCGGGGTACAGGCTTTCGACGAACTTGCCGGCCACCCTCAGCTCGCCTTTTTCAGCGAGGCTGGGAAGCGGCCACGTTCAAGCACATGCTGCTCAATGACTTCGGGTTCGAAGTACTTGCGGCACACCTTGACGGCGTCTTCGTTTTCAAACGTCTTGCACGAGAAAATGTCGATGTAGACCTGACCGAGATTCTCCGCGAAATGCGCGCAGATGTTGGATGTCTCGATCAGCTGCAACAGCGTATATCCCGCGGCATCGAAAGAATGCGTCGCGAAATGTTCGAGCTGTGGCTCGCCGTAGGCTTTCATCTTGATGGCATCGACCAGTTCCTTCACCCAGGCACGCAGATTATCTGCGTCGATGAGGCGGTCGCGCGGGCAACCCGCTAAGTCGAGAATGAGGTGTTGACCCCAGATTGGCTGATGTTCAGACATCGCATAAAACCCCCACCCAGTAAGGTAGTAAGTTCCGTAGGGCACGAAGCTCTACGCCCAGTCGGTCCGGGCATTTGCCACCGGACCAAGCCGAGGTCATGAAACGGCTTGGTTCACCTCCTAAAAGCTCGAATTAGCCGCCAGTCACACACGGAGACGGGACTTTAAGGCTTGCGAAAAATAATGCAAGATTTTTTTCCGACAAAATTGTGACAACTCAAATACCGAGCCGCTGCCGAGCGAGCTTGAGCGTCTGTGCAAGACACTGCGCCCAGGCTTTTTGTCCGGCTTCCTGCGCGATCAAGTCCTGCCGAATCTCGAGCAGCACATGAGGCAGGCCGCGTGCGAGCGCGTGCGCCGGAATGCCCTCGTCCTTCTCATCGATACGATAAGGCTCGTTGTCGCCCACGCAGATATCGCTGTGTGCGTGCAGTAATTCGAGCAGCACGTTGGCGAGACGACGGTCCTGGTCGGCACCTAACACACCCACTTGCCAGGGTCGCGCCTGGCCATGGTAGACAGGCGTGAAGCTGTGCACCGCGATGTAGATGGTCGCGCGAGCCTGTGCTGTTCGCGTATCGAGGCGACGGCGGATGGTGTCGTGGTAGGGCGCGTAGATCGCGGCGCGGCGCTCGTCGCGTTCAGACGCAGTGAGGTCGCGGTTGCCGGGCACATCGGTCGCCTCGCTGCGCGTGGCGCATAACTCCTCACTATCCGACGGTCGATTGCAGTCCATGACCAGACGCGAGTAGCGCTGCGCCACCAATTCGCCATCGAGCATCGCGGCAAGTTCTCGCGCGACGCCCAGCGCTCCGATGTCCCACGCGATATGACGTGCACGCTCGTCGGCCGACACGCCAAGGTCACCCAAACGTCGCGGGATTAAGTTTCCGGCATGGTCACAGGTGATGAAGAACGGTGAGGCGGCCTCGAGCCGCTCGTGGATGACCGGTGAGGCTTCGTCGGCGGCCAGCAATGTGCTCATGCAGGCCCGCTCCTGGTGATATGCATCGTGCGTAATTACTCCGGCAAACAAGCCGCGGCGAGTATAGAGAGCCGCCCGCCTGCTAGCCATGCATCACCGGTTGCAGGGCCGCGCCGAAGGTGCCGCATGACGTTCACAGGTATTCGTCTACAAGCCTTGCCAGGCTTCGACAACCTGCACTATATTGCATCTCTCGCTAGGAATTCACATGCATTATTTAGCAGGCCAAAATCAGCCCCGATGACGCCCTCGCTGCACGCTTCTGCCGATTCGGAGTATTTGCGCCTGCTCGGTGAGCGGGTCAGGCGCGTGCGCGCCCAGCGCGGCATGTCGCGACGCATCCTGTCGCAGGCATCGGGGGTTTCGGAGCGCTATCTCGCCCAGCTCGAAAGCGGCAAGGGCAATGCTTCAATCCTGGTCTGGAAGGCTATCGCCGAGGCGATGCATGTCGCGCTCGACGATCTGCTTGAATGCAGTGCCGAGCAGCCACCCGCCTACCTTCTCTTAAGGGAACGCCTGCGCGGCGCGAGCACAGCACAACTCGGCCGCTGGGCGACTTTGCTACGGGGCAGTGAACGCCAGACTCTGCAGCGTCCCAACCACATTGCCCTCATCGGCCTGCGCGGAGCCGGCAAGAGCACCCTCGGCGCGGCGCTCGCCAAACGCCTCGGTCTGCCCTTCGTCGAACTTGGTCAGGAAATCGAAAGAGCAGCGGGCATGGCGACCAGCGAAATCCTTACCCAAGGCGGCCAGCACAGCTATCGGCGACTCGAACGTCAGGCCTTGAGTGCGACCCTGATGCGTCACAGTCGCGCCATTATCGCAACCGGCGGCAGCCTGGTGTCCGAACCAGAGACCTTCGAATTGCTGCTCGAGTCCTGTTTTACGGTGTGGATCAAAGCCACGCCACGCCAGCACATGGAGCGCGTGGTCGCCCAGGGCGACCATCGGCCGATGGCCGATCACCGCCATGCGATGGCAGACCTGAAACGCATTCTTGCCGAACGCGCGGCGCTCTATCGCCGCGCCGATGCAACCATCGATACCAGCAATACCGATGTCCAGACCACCCTGCATGAGCTGCTCGCACTGGAGCGGGTACGCGCCCTGCACAAACCCCAGGAGGCACTCGCTTGATGAGCAGTTCCGATCACCACGCGGCGCCCCTCGGCGTCATCGACTTTTGCACCGAGCCCTCGCGCTACCACCACTGGCAGCTCGCCATCGACGGCCATGTCGCGTGGCTCGGACTCGCGGTAAATGAACAGGCCACCATCGGCAGCGGCTACGAACTCAAACTCAATTCCTACGATCTGGGCGTCGACATCGAATTACACGACGCCGTGCAGCGCCTGCGTTTCGAGCATCCCGAAGTCGGCTGCGTGGTGGTGCATTCCAAGAACGAGCGAGTGTTCTGCGCTGGCGCCAACATCAAGATGCTGGGCCGCGCCACCCACGGTCATAAAGTCAACTTCTGCAAGTTCACCAACGAAACGCGCAACGGCATCGAAGACGCCACCCATCATTCCGGACAGTTCTACCTCGCAGCGGTCAAGGGCTCGTGCGCCGGCGGCGGCTATGAACTGGCGCTGGCCTGCGATGAAATCGTGATGGCGGACGACGGCGCGAGTGCGGTGTCGTTGCCGGAACTGCCACTGCTGGCCGTGCTGCCCGGCACCGGTGGCCTGACGCGTCTGGTCGACAAGCGTCATGTGCGCCGCGACCGCGCCGATTTTTTCTGCACCATCGAGGAAGGCATCCGCGGTAAACGCGCGGTGGAGTGGGATCTGGTTGATGCAGTGGTGCCGTCGTCGTCGTTTGAGGAAGAAGTGCGCGCCCGCGCCAGCGCCCATGCCGCAAAATCG
>CAMCBY010000035.1 GCA_945873015.1 Klebsiella pneumoniae | reverse complement strand
GCTGCTGCTGCTGGGCAGTGGCGCCGCCAGCGCCGATGTCACGACCCAGCGCGATGCCTTCGCGCGCGCGCGTCAAGCCCAGAGCCGCGGCGATTATGTGCAGGCGCGCAAACTCGCGGCCAACCTCGGCGACTATCCCCTGCGCCCTTATCTGGAATATGAAGACCTGCGTCACCGGCTCGACACTGCCAGCGAATCGCAGGTGCTGGCTTTTGTCCGTCAGCATGAAGGCCGCTACCTCGGAGAGCACCTGCGCACGGCGTGGCTGCGTATGTTGGCGCGCAAGTCCCGCTGGTCGAGCTATCTCGACGCCTATCGCCCACAACAGGACAGAGATCTGCAATGTCAGCAGTTGACGGCGCGCCTGACCCGCGAGCCGGCAAGTGCCGTTCTGCCCGACGTACAAGTTCTCTGGCAGGCCAGTGGCGCACGCAGCAGCGCCTGTGCCGGGCTGTTCGCCCGACTTTACGCGAGCGCCACGCTTGACGATGCGGCCTTATGGAACAGGGTCGCCGACGCCATGGATAACGGCGAGACCAAACTCGCGCAGGAAGTGGCGGGCCACTTCGGCACCGCGCGTTACCGTCTGTTGTTTGCGCAATGGCAGCGTGCTGTTTCGACACCGCTCGCACTATTGCGCGCAGCTGAGGTCGCGGACAGCAGCGAAGGGCGTCGTATCGCCGTCCATGCGCTGGCGCGGCTCGCCCGTCAGGATGTCGACGGTGCACGCCAGGCGTGGCGCAGCGTCAGTGCCCGACTGAGCTTCACCGCCGCAGAGCAAGGTCGCGCCGCGCGCGCCATCGCGCTGGCCGCGGCCGGCAGCAAACATGTCGCACGCATCGCCCTGCTCGACGCAGTGCCGGCCGAGGCGGTCGATGTCGATGTGCAGCGTTATCAACTGCGCGAAGGTATTGCTGCCGAAGCCTGGCCGGAACTCGTGCGCTGGACGGCGCTCGCGCCCTTGATCCCGGACGAAACCCTGCGCTGGCGCTATTGGCGCGGTCGCGCGCTGGATGCGACCGGGCGCCACCAGGAAGCCGAACAACTGCTGCGTGAAGTGGCCAGCGAGCGCGACTATTACGGTTTTCTGGCCGCCGACCGGCTGGGCCTTGATTACCAGTTCCGCGAAGTGCCGATAGCGGCGACGCGCGCAGAGCTCGATGTGCTGGCCGCCCGCCCTGGATTGATACGTGCGCGCGAATTCGAACGGCTCGCCCTGCCCCAACAGGCGGCGCGCGAATGGAATTTTGAGCTCAAACTGCTGGCGCCGCGCGAACTCGAAGTGGCGGCAGTGCTGGCCGGTCAGTGGGGCCGCCCGGACCGCGCCATCTTCGTACTCGGCATGGCGAGCGCCTATGACGACCTCGCGTTACGTTTTCCAATCCTGTATGCCGATCTGGCGCGCAAACACGCCGCGCGTCGCGAGCTCGACCCGGCGCGGGTGCTGGCCATCATCCGCTCGGAAAGCGCGTTCAACCCCAGCGCACGCTCGCCCGTCGGTGCGCTGGGCCTCATGCAACTCATGCCGCAGACCGCGCGCGAAACCGCGCGCAGTGCCGGAGTGCGCCTCGATAAACCATCGGCCCTGCTCGATCCCGGCACCAATATCGCGCTCGGCACCACTTATCTGCGCCAGATGCTGGCGCGTTACAACGGCAACTTCGCCATGGCTGCTGCGGCGTATAATGCTGGACCAGGTCGCGTGCGGCAGTGGCAGGGCTCGCAATGCGTTCCAAGCGAGCGTTGGATTGAGTCCATCCCCTTCACCGAAACCCGTGGTTACGTGCGGCGTGCATTGTTTTACGCCGCGATTTATCAGCGACGACTCGAGCGCCCCATCATGAAACTCACCACGGTCATGCCCCCTATCCCTGCGCGCGACGCGCGTGCCACCGAACCTTGTCCGTCGTGAACAAGCCCATCGTTGCGCTGTTCGGCGGTAGCGGCTTTGTCGGTACCGTGCTTGCCAATCAACTGTCCGCTGCGGGCTACGCACTGCGCGTCTTTACCCGCGATCGCGAACATGCACGCGGCCTGTGGTTGATACCGGATACCGAAGTGGTGGCGGTCAATCTCGCTGATGAAGAGCGCGTCGCCCAGGCGCTGCACGGCACCAGCGCAGCGGTCAACCTGATTGGCATTCTCAACGAGCGCCGCGACAACGGTGCCGATTTCCACCGTGCTCACGTCGATACCGTTCAGCATCTCATCAAAGCCTGCAAGCAGGCGCGCGTGCCGCACCTGCTGCACATGAGCGCGTTGCAAGCCGCTAGCACCGCGCCCAGCTACTATCTGCGCAGCAAGGGCGAAGCAGAAAAGCTCCTGCTCAGTGAAAGCGGTCGCCAATTGCACACCACGGTGGTGCGTCCGTCGGTGATTTTCGGGCGCGGCGACGACTTCCTCAACCGCTTCGCCGCGCTGTTGCGCCTCGCACCCGTGCTGCCCCTGACCGGCGCCGATGCACTGCTGCAACCGGTGTATGTCGGCGATGTGGTGGCGGCGCTGCTGTCCTTGATCAAACATCCGCCTGCCAGTGCACACAGCGTGTATGAGATTGCCGGCCCGCAAGTCATGAGCCTGCGCGCTATCGTCGATTATGTTGCGCAGTTGAGCGGCCATTCGGCGCTCATCGTGCCACTCGGCGGTGCGCCTGCCATGCTGTTGGCGTGGTGTATGGAGTGGCTGCCGGGCAAACCGCTGACCCGTGACAATCTGCGTTCTTTGTCGGTGCCCTCCATCTGCGCGGGCAGCAATGCGCTGCTCACGCTCGGCATCCGGCCAACGCCGCTGAACGAAATCGCCCCGGCTTATCTGTCGGCGCGCACCATCCGTGGTCGCTACGATCACCTTCGTGAAGAGGCGGTCGGCACGCCGCGTGATCTGCCGACGGACTGAGGCGCGCGCTGGTGCAGATTTACCAGGTCGGAGGAGCAGTGCGCGATAGCCTGCTCGGTCGCGCAGTGAGCGACCGCGACTGGGTGGTGGTCGGTGCCAGCGCCGATCAATTGCTGGCACTCGGTTACCGTCAGGTCGGCGCCGACTTTCCGGTCTTCCTCCATCCTCATAGCCATGAGGAATATGCGCTGGCGCGCACCGAGCGCAAAAGCGGCCAAGGCTATAAAGGTTTCATCACCGACGCCACGCCTGCCGTCACGCTGGAAGAAGACCTCGCGCGCCGCGACTTCACCATCAATGCCATGGCGATGGGCGACGACGGTGTGATCGTCGACCCCTACGGCGGGCAGCGCGATCTCGCTGCAGGCCTACTGCGCCATGTCACCGCCGCGTTCGTCGAAGACCCGTTAAGGGTGCTGCGCGCGGCGCGCTTTGCGGCACGATTCGGTTTTGCGATTGCCGATGAAACCCGGGCTCTCATGCGCGAAATCAGTGTGAGCGGCGAACTGGCGACACTCGCCCCGGAGCGGGTATGGCAGGAATTACGACGCGCGTTAGCTGAACCTCACCCCGAAAATTTTTTCGAAGTGCTGCGCGAATGCGGCGCACTGGCCGCGTTGCTGCCCGAAATCGAATGCCTTTTCGGCGTGCCGCAACCGCCCCGCTATCACCCGGAAATCGATACCGGCGTCCACGTGATGCTGGCCCTCCAGCAGGCAGAGCGGAGCGGCGCAGAAGAAGTGGTGCGCTTTGCAGTGTTGACTCACGACCTCGGCAAAGGCACCACGCCCGCCGACATCCTGCCCTCTCATCATGGTCACGAAGAACGTGGCGCGACCTTGGTCGAGGCGCTGTGCGCGCGGCTGCGCGTGCCACGTGAGCACCGCGAGCTGGCGGTGCTGGTGGCGCGCCTGCATACGCGCGTGCATCGCGCGCAGGAACTGAAAAGCTCAACTGTTGTGCGTCTGTTGGCCGAAGCCGATGCGCTGCGACGGCCGGCGCGCTTTGAACAACTGCTGGAAGCCTGCCGTATCGACGCCACCGGCCGCCTCGGCATGCAGGACAATGATTACCCGCAGGCCGCGCGCTTGCGCGCAGCGCTGAAAGTGGTTGCCGCGGTGTCACCACAGCCCTTGCTGGCGCGAGGCATCAAAGGGCCGGCCTTGGCCTCCGCGCTGGAACAGGCACGCATCGAAGCGCTTACAGACAGCGAAATCTGATCGCGTATTCGAGTTCGTCCGGGCCGGGTTTGCCGGGAATGATCCGCCCTTCGCCGGTCAGGCGCAGGGATTCTCGTTTGAACTCCATGCGTCGCCCATCCGACGTCACGACGCAGGAACCATTGGTGCTGTTGTCGCTGATGGTGCAGCGACCACGGCTGAACTGCGCTGACAGGTGCTGACGCGAAACCAGATCCTTGCTCACAACCAGATCGTTCTTGTCGCCACGCCCGATGGATATCACCGGGTGCGACGCGTTGACCTGTACGCTGTGCGCACCGTAGCTGAATTCAACCGCGCTGTAGTTCTGATTCTCGCGGCTCGGCGCTTCGCCGTTGTAGGCCGTGATCGATTCGACATCCCAGATGATTTCGTACAGTTCGACGTGTTCGAGGGAAACGAAATTCCAGGTTTCGTCATCAACGTAACGCGACACCGCGCGATACATGCGCGGCAAGCGGTCAATCGTGGCCTTGGTTGCGAGGGTCTGTTCGGGTTTGGCATGGTTGCCGACCCAGTGCGCGACCTTGGCGGTCTCGCCCGCCAGTGCAGCCGCATCGCTGACTATCGGTCCGAAGTGCAAGCCGATACGCATACGAATGCGCGGCCCGCTCTCCTGGCCGCTGCGCTCGTGCATCTCGGCATGCATCTCAGATGCGGCGGCGGCCGCTTCGGTGGCGTCGTCGAACAGGCCGACTATCTGGTCGCCGACTTCGGCGAGCACGCGGCCGTGATGATCAGCACAGAGTGATTTGAGGGTCTTCAGGCAATCGGCGACGAGGGCTTGCGCCGCAACGTCGCCCACCTGTTCATACAGCGCGGTGCTGCCGGCGATATCGGCCGACATGATGACCTGCCCGATGGACTGCGCGTTGCCGCTCATGGTGCTTGAATCTGCTGCACTTCCCTGAGACCCATGAAGTCTGTAGCGGCGCGAGCACCGCGCCACTCAAGTTATCACTTCAAACAGATGCGCTCCAGCGCCTCAATGTCCAGCACTGCCCCACAATTCCGTGAGTCGCTGGTCGCGACCACAGTTGTATCGGTAAAACTTATAACGCACCGGGTTTTTCTTGTAATAGTCCTGGTGATAGTCCTCGGCCGGGTAGAACGTCGCAGCCTTGTTCAGTTCGGTCTTGACCGGGGCCGTGAATGGTTTGTTCTGCGCGAGTGCGGTGACGGATGCCTCGGCGGCCTGCTTCTGAGCATCGTTGTGATAGAAGATAGCAGTGCGGTATTGGCTGCCGTGGTCGCAGAACTGCTGATTGATGACTGTCGGATCGATGTTGTGCCAGAACACGTCGAGCAGTTTCTCGTAGCTGACCCGCTGCGGGTCATAGGTTACCTGCACCGATTCGGCATGGCCGGTGCCACCCGCGGAGACCTGTTCGTAGTCAGGGTCGGGCACGGCCCCGCCGGTGTAGCCGGAGGTCGTCGAGACCACCCCGTCCAGGACGTCGAACGGACCCTCCATGCACCAGAAGCAGCCGCCGGCGAACGTCGCGGTCTCGAGCATCGCCGGTTCACCGACATCTGCCGCCGGTCCTGCCGGCGCGGCCTCCTCGGCAGCGACCTGACTGAGCGCGCTCAGAGCCAGCGCCAGACATAAGCTCAAACGTAAAGCGGATGTGGGCAGCATATGTGCGTTCCCCTGCTAGGCCGTGGACTGGTTACGACTCGCGCCAGCAAGTGAAGTTGCACCCACACCCGCGCATGCCGCAGCGCCTCGAATCATGGCACGAATCCGTCCAGGCGATGACGCTCGTCGTGACGAAAACCACGCAGCGACGGCACCTCACCCACCCCAAGCGCCATGAACTTGAAAGTCTGGCCCATGCTGCCCGGCAGCAACAGCAACTTCGCTTCCTGGGCGAGGCGGTAACGAGCGGTCTCGTCACCGTCGGCGCGGGCCAGCACTTCGTCGAGCCCGCAATCGAGCAGGAAATGCGCCTGGGTGGTATAGCCCAACACGTCGAAACCGGCGGCGAACGCGTGTTCGGCAACGGCGGTAAAGTCGACCGAGGCGGTAATGTCCTGCAGTCCGGGGAATAAAAACGGGTCGTCATGTACCTGTTGCCGGTAATGGCATTTCAGCGTGCCGCTGGCGCGCGACGGATGCAGGTATTCGTGGCGCGGATAACCATAGTCGGCGAGCAGCACCACACCACGCACGAGACGTGTGCGCAACGTCGCCAGCCACTCACCGAGCGCCGGATTCGCCTCGCTGAGATAGCCGTCGGGTAGCGTCGCTGCCCACGCCGGCAGCAGGTCTTCGCCATCGTAGGAGCGCGTGCTCCACACGAAACCTTCGCTATCGAGACTGACCATAAGCTCACGCCAGCGTCCGCCCTCGACCACACACCGCACCACCGGCATCGCGTCCAGCACTTCGTTGGCTATCACCACGCCGCTGAACCCGGCGTCGGGATGTTCAGTGCACCAGCGCAAACGAGTGCGCAAGGCCGCCGGCAAATGCTCCGCCGCCGCCCGCTGGCGCGCAGTCAGACTCGCGCTTGGTTCCACAATGCAGTAGGACTCGGGTGCGCGCCCGGCATCATGCAGCAGGCGCAACAGGTCGCAGGCCAGGCGGCCGCTGCCGGCACCATATTCGACGATGCCATCGCCGGCCTGCAGTACCTCCAGGCATTGCCTGGCGAGACACGCGGCAAACAGTCCGCCCGCCTCGGGCGCCGTCACAAAATCGCCGGCGCGTCCGAAAATCGGCCCAGCACCGGCGTAATAACCGAGACCCGGTTCGTACAGCGCCATCCGCATGTAGGCGTCGAAGCCGAACGAGCCGCCCGCATCGACGATGGCGGCGCGAATGCGCGCGGTGAGTTCGCGCGATCTTTCTAGCGCCGCGTGATCGGATTCCAGTAAGCTTGAATTGTCAGTCATATCTCGTGCCGGCATCGTCGCGCGGCCAACTTTCCCACATGATTTTCACGAACCGATGACGAGTACCACAACTGCCAACGACGCGCCGGTCGCACTCATCACCGGTGCTGCCAAACGCCTCGGCGCCTGTACCGCGCGCGCCCTGCATCGCCTCGGCTATGACATCGTCATCCATCACCACACCTCGGGTGATGAAGCGCAGGCGCTGGCGGCCGAGTTGAACGGTGCGCGGGCGGCATCAGCCAGCACGGTGTGCCAGGATTTGTCCCAGGCCGAGGCCGGCGCCGCAATCGTGGCGGCCGTCGCTTCCCGCCATAAGAGACTCGATCTGCTGGTCAACAACGCGTCAGTGTTTGATCGTACGCCCTTGGCCAGGGTAGATGTCGCGGCATGGGAGCGCATTCAAGCCATCAATCTGCGCGCACCTTATTTCTTGAGTGTGCATGCCGCGCCGCTGTTGCGCGTCCACCGCGGCGCCATCGTCAACATCACAGATATTCATAGCGAACGGCCGCGCGCGGACTACAGCGTCTACTGTGCTTCCAAAGCGGGCCTGGTGGCAGTGACGCGCGGACTTGCCCTGGAACTCGCGCCGGACGTGCGCGTAAACGCGGTCGCGCCCGGGCCAATATTGTGGGCAGACAGCGAAGATGCCGAGCTGCAGGCCGCGACCCTCGCCGGTACACCCCTGGCGCGGCGCGGCGATCCGCAAGACATCGCGCAGGCAGTCTGCTACCTGGCACGCGCGCCGTTCGTAACCGGCCACGTGCTCGATGTCGATGGCGGTCGTAACCTGGTGTTGTGACACGCGGCTAGCGCGCGGTCGGGGCCGGATCCTCGTCGTCGACGCCGAAGTTTGGCAGTGGTGAGGCCAGATACCAGCGTTTGCCCTCGGCGTCGTACCACCACATCTGCGCGTCGTGCAGGACGCGAATCACGCCTGAATCGAGTTCGTAGTATTCAACTGCGGCAATCACCCGCGCTTCCTTGCCGTCGTCTGCGACCAACTGATTGCTGACCGAATAGCTGGTCACGCGATAACGCGCAGCGCGCTTGAGATCGGCGGCTATAGGCTGACCATCGTTGCTGCGCAGATATTTGGCCGCTTCATCGTAATAGCCCCAGCGGATGAGCTTGCGGTAATTGTTGAGCGCGGCTTCCAGCACTATTCCGCGGTCGGACTTGCCGAGCGGCATCGAGCCGCAACCCGCGAGCGCCGTCAGCAGCAATGCCGCCAGCAAAGTTCGAACCATTGATATACGCATGCCTGGGCGCTTGCCTCGCTTATGCATTGCGGTGGCGGTATTCATGAGCGACTGCCGCGTTCAATGATCACGCACACATCGCGCACATGGCGCACCACACCTTGTTTGTTGATCTTCAGACGCACCCAATGCACCGGGAACTCCGCCAGCAGAATGCGCGTGATGTTTTCCGCCAGTGCCTCGATGAGTTTGAACTGACTGTCACGTGCGAAGTCGCGCACGCGGTCAGTAACGGCCTTGTAATCGACGGTGTATTGCAGACAGTCAGTCTCACCCGCCTGGCGGGTGTCGAGCCCGAGCTCAAGATCGAGGATCAAGGTCTGGCGGATGCGACGTTCCCATTCCCAAACGCCGATGACGGTGTCGACCGTCAGATGTTGCAGATAAATGATATCCATGCAAACCGGTGCTGCCGAATGTAAGCGGCGATGGTAGCAGAGTCGCGCGCGCCTTGATCGCGACCGCGCCATCGGTTGCAATACCGCCATGCTCATCCCCCTGCTCATGATCGCCGGCGCTTACCTGCTCGGTTCATTATCAACGGCGATTGTGGTGTGTCGCGTGATCGGCGCCACGGACCCGCGCGAAGCCGGCTCGCGCAATCCCGGCGCGACCAATGTATTGCGCATCGCCGGCAAGGGACCAGCGGCCGTGACTCTGCTCGGCGATTCGGCGAAGGGTTTGATACCGGTTCTGCTGGGCCACGCGCTCGGTCTCGACGCCACCTGGCTGGCAGCTATCGCGCTGGCCGCTTTTCTCGGCCATCTGTATCCGCTTTATTACGGCTTCGAAGGGGGCAAGGGTGTTGCGACCTTTATCGGCGTGACGCTGGCCCTCAACCCATGGATGGGCGCGAGTTTCGTCGCCATCTGGTTGCTGGTCGCCCTGGCCTTGCGCTGGTCATCGCTGGCAGCATTGGTCGCGACCGCCTGCATGCCACTGGTGTCATGGTGGTTGCAGGCGCCGCCCGCGGCAGTCGCCATGGTGGGCGTGATGTCGCTGCTGGTGTTCTGGCGCCATCAAGGCAACATCCGCAATCTGCTCAACGGCACCGAGAAAAAAATCGGCCAGAAGGCCTGATTTTCGACGCAGCTCAGGGTGCCTGCAGGTTCGCGCCGAGCGCTGACAAGCTCGTCATTGGCCAGCGCGGCAAGACCCTGAAGCCGGCACCGTCATGCTCCCCAGCCGCGAGGCGCAAATGGCCGACAAAGGCGATCATGGCGCCGTTGTCGGTCGCATAACGCAAGCGCGGAAACGCAGCCGTCACGCCCAGGCCGGCACACAACTCGAGCAACTTTGCGCGCAAAGCCTGATTGGCACTGACGCCGCCGGCCACCACCAGTTTTTTCATGCCGGTCTGCTTGAGCGCGCGCTTGAGCTTGATGGCAAAGGTATCGACCACCGCATCGCTGAACCCGCGCGCAATATCGGCGTGCAAGGTCGGTCCCGGCGCGGCATTGCGCAGGGTGTTGACGACGTGGGTCTTCAAACCGCTGAAGCTCATGTCGAGCCCCGGCCTGTCGGTCATGGGCCGCGGAAAATGGTAGCGACTCGAGTCACCTTCGCGGGCCAGGGCTTCGACGGCCGGACCACCCGGATAGCCCAGATTCAACATTTTGGCGACCTTGTCGAAGGCCTCGCCGGCCGCGTCATCGACCGATTCACCAATGATTTCATAGCGCCCGAAGCCGGCCACGCTGACCAGCAGGGTATGCCCGCCGGACACCAGCAACGCCAGAAACGGCGGCTGCGGTCCGCCTGGCTCGAGCAGAGGCGCGAGCAGATGGCCTTCCATGTGATGCACACCGAGCGCCGGAATGCCGAGCCCCCAGGCGAATCCACGCGCAAAGCCGGCCCCCACCAGCAGCGCACCGGCCAGCCCGGGGCCGGCGGTATAGGCCACCCCGTCGAGTTCCCCGGCATGCATGCCGGCCTCAGCCAGCGCCGCCGCGACCATCGGCGCGAGCTTGCGCACATGGTCGCGCGAGGCTATTTCCGGCACCACCCCGCCATATTGGCGATGAGCATCCACCTGGCTGTAGAGATGGTCGGCCAGGATGCCCTTGTCACCGTCGTAAATCGCCACCCCGGTTTCATCACAGGAGGTCTCAATGCCCAGTACGCGCAAACTCAATTACTCCAATGCTGCTCGTCGGTCTCGACTTCGGGAATGATCATGGCTATATTTCGCGGTTCCCGCCGTGCTGGCTGTAATCAGTTAAGGAACTCAACAAGGTATGCCAAGCGTTCGCGTTCGCGAGAATGAACCTTTCGATATCGCCATGCGGCGATTCAAACGGGCCTGTGAAAAAGCCGGCGTACTTGCCGAAGTACACCGCCGTGAATTCTACGAGAAGCCCACTCAGGTAAGAAAGCGCAAAGCCGCTGCCGCCGTAAAGCGCTGGCAGAAGAAGGCCGCCCGCCAGACCTTGCGCCGTACGCGCCCGTTCTGACAAGAGTGAGTGCGTCGTTCAAAGAACGGCTGCAAGAGGACGTCAAAACCGCGATGCGTTCGGGCGAAAAGCCCAAGCTCGCGGCGCTCAGACTGATCTCGGCGGCGGTCAAACAGTACGAAGTCGATCACCGGCTGACCCTCGAGGATGGCGTGGCGCTTGAGCTGCTGACCAAAATGGCCAAGCAGCGCCGCGAATCCATCAGCCAGTTCCAGTGCGCCGGGCGCGACGATCTCGTCAGGCAGGAAGAATTCGAACTTGCGCTGATTCTGGATTACCTGCCACAGGCCTTGAGCAACGACGAAGTCGAGCAGCTGGTGGCCGAGGCCATCGCTTCGACCGGCGCCGCCGGGGTGCGCGACATGGGCAAGGTGATGGGCGTGCTGAACGCCAAAATGAAGGGCCGCGCCGACATGGCGGCGGTCAGCGCACTGGTCAAGGGCAAGCTCGCCGGCTAGCCATGCCCTCGCGGGCACGGCTACCGGCCGTCCCCGCCGCTGCATACAATCCTTAGCTTCCCTTAGCCACCTGCGCACACCCCATGGCTGGCCGTATCCCCGAACAATTTATCGCCGACCTGCTGGCCCGCGTCGACATCGTCGAGCTGGTCGAGGGTTATATGCCACTGCGCAAGGCAGGCAAGGATTTTCAGGGGCTATGCCCCTTCCACGGCGAAAAAACCCCCTCCTTTACCGTCAGCCGCGACAAACAGTTCTTCCATTGTTTCGGCTGCGGCGCTCACGGCAGCGCGATTGGTTTTTTGATGAAGCACCGCAACCTCGAATTCGTTGAGGCGGTGGAAGAACTGGCGGGCGTGGCCGGCATGGAAGTGCCGCGCGAGGCTCGCAGTCAACGCACCAGCGGCAGTCGCGACCTGTTCGAGGTCCTCGAACAGGCGCGCGCCTTCTACGAGGCCCAGTTGCGCCACAGCGGCGAGCGGGATGTGGCGGTCAATTACCTTAAAAAGCGCGGCTTGAGCGGCGAAATCGCCAAGGCCTTCCGGCTCGGATACGCGCCCTCGGGCTGGCGCAATATGCTCGACGTGTTGCTCGCCGCCGGTGTCTCGGAAGAACAGGCTGAGCGCGCTGGACTTGCCATCAAACGCGAACGCGGCGGCTACTACGATCGTTTTCGCGAGCGTGTGATGTTTCCCATCCATGACCGACGCGGCCGCGTGATCGGCTTCGGTGGGCGCGTCATCGAGAGCGGCGAACCGAAATATCTCAACTCCCCCGAGACCGAGGTCTTTCACAAAGGCCGCGAACTCTATGGCTTGCACGAGGCACTGGCGGCCAACCGCAAGCTCAGCAGCCTGTTGGTGGTAGAGGGTTATATGGATGTGGTCGCGCTCCATCAATTCGGCCTGCCGAATGTCGTGGCGACCCTTGGCACCGCAGTCACCCGCGAACATCTGGACCTCCTGTTCCGCCAGGTCCCGGAAATCGTGTTCTGTTTTGACGGTGATGCAGCCGGCAAGCGCGCCGCCTGGCGCGCCCTCGAGAACGCCCTGCCGCTGGTCGAAGGGAATCGTGCCGTACGGTTCGCCTTCCTGCCCGAGGGCCACGACCCGGACAGCGCAGTACGCGAATTCGGCCCGCAAGGTTTCTTGAAGGCCGCCCGCCAGTTCGGTCTCGCCGATTATCTGCTCGACACTTTGAAGCTCGAGGTCGATTTGACTACCGGCGATGGGCGCGCACGACTGATAGAGCGCGCTAAACCCTTTCTCAACCAGATCCCAAGTCAAAGCCACCGCGCCGGTGCGGTGCGCACCCTCGCCGACTTGAGCAAGTTCGATGAAGACCTCATTCGCCGCGAACTCGGACTCGGCGCGCAGCGGGGTTTCACGCCGCGCCGCGCGCCGGTGCTCAATCGTTTCACCAGCCGCTCGCTCGAGGAACAGGCCCTCGCCATGTTGTTGCAGGTGCCGGCCCTGGCCGCGCAGCTCGACGCCGAGCTGGTGAGTTTCTGCCGCCAGGAACTGCGCGACGGCTTGTTGCTGCTGGAGGTGTGGACGTCAATCCAGGCGCAACCGCCAGCCTCCACCGCCGCCCTTCTGGAACGCTGGCGCGACGACCCGCTGGAAGAGCAACTCGGTGCTCTGGCGGGGCTCGACCTCGGCATTCCGGACAGCGCTTTTGAAAGCCAATTCGCCGGCGCTCTGGCCCGCCTGCGCGCCAAAGCCGAAGAGCAACGCTTCGCTCGCATCAAGTCCATTCCGTTCGAACAGTGGAGCGAAGAACAGCGCGACATCGTTCGAAACTACAAACGCGGCAAGTGAACTCAGCCCTTAAGCACCGGTCGGTGTAGTCCAGGCTTGCGACATCGAGCCGGAAATTCCGCTCAGCTTAGCCGCCACAGCGCCGATAAGGTCGCCCCAGACCCGGCCCGGGCTAGGCAAATGCCTTCTTCAACACCTATACTACGCGGCTATTTTGCTGCCCCAGCGCACTGGCGGATCCACCGCCCTATACTAGAATTTCAACGATCCATCCTGCGGATCGACGGACTACGAGGCACGTGGAAGTTGACCAAAGCGAAACAAGATTCGGTCGAACCGGTAGAAGAACTCGATACCGCTGACCAGCAGTCGCAACTCAAGCTGCTCATCTCCAAAGGCAAGGAGCAGGGCTTCCTGACCTATCACGAGGTCAATGATCACCTGCCAAACGATATTGTCGATCCTGAACAGATCGAAGATATCATCAACATGATCAATGACATGGGCATCGCGGTCCACGAGACTCCGCCGGACCTCGACGCCATGCTGTTGAACGACAGTGATGTCGACGAAGAAGCCGCCGAAGAAGCCGCCGCCGCGCTGGCTGCGGTCGATAACGAATTCGGCCGCACCACCGACCCGGTGCGCATGTACATGCGCGAGATGGGTACGGTCGACCTTTTGACCCGCGAAGGCGAAATCAAGATTGCCAAGCGCATCGAGGACGGCCTGAATCAGGTGCTGTCGGCGCTGGCCGATTTCCCGACCGTGTCTGAACTGTTCTTGAGCGAATACGGGCGCACCGTCAGTGGTGATATCAAGATCACCGACCTGATCTCGGGCTTCATTGACTACAGCGAAGCCCCCGCCCTGCCGCCGCCGGTGGTGGTCGCTGAAGAAGCCGTCGCCGCAGTCGGCGACGACGAAGAAGAAGTGGAAGGCGCGACCGACGACGAAGAGGCAGTCGCCCCTTCGCTCGATCCGGAAGAAGTCATTCGCCGTTTCGACGAATACAGCAAACTGTTCAAAAAGGTGCAGGCTGCGACCAAACGCAACGGCCGCGAGCACCCCAAGACCGAGCTGGTACGCAAGGAACTCCAGGAACGCTTCCTGGAATTCAAACTGGTGCCGAAACTCACCGAGAAGCTCGCCGAACACGTGCGTCTGGTTGTGGAAGAAATCCGCAAGCAGGAAAAGGCCATCATGGATGTGTGCGTCAAGTATTGCCGCATGCCGCGCAAGGATTTCCTCGCAGTGTTCGTCGATGCCGAGACCGATGACAAGTGGGTCAAGACCCTGGTCCGCGCCAAGAAGCCCTACGCCGCCGCGATCAAAGAACGTCAGGACGAAATTGAGAATTCGCAGAAGCGTCTGCTCGAGATGGAAGAAGTGCACGCCATCACCATTGGCGCCATCAAAGACATCAATCGTCGCATGTCGATTGGTGAGGCCAAGGCGCGTCGCGCCAAGAAAGAAATGGTCGAGGCCAACCTGCGTCTCGTCATCTCCATCGCCAAGAAGTACACCAACCGCGGCCTGTTGTTCCTCGATCTGATTCAGGAAGGCAACATCGGCCTCATGAAGGCGGTCGATAAATTCGAATATCGTCGCGGTTACAAGTTCTCGACCTATGCGACGTGGTGGATTCGTCAGGCCATCACCCGCTCGATTGCCGATCAGGCCCGCACCATCCGTATTCCGGTGCACATGATCGAGACCATCAACAAGCTCAACCGCATCTCGCGCCAGATCCTGCAGGAGAAGGGCCGCGAGCCGACGCCGGAAGAGCTCGCTGATCGTATGGAGATGCCTGAAGACAAAATTCGCAAGGTGCTCAAGATAGCCAAAGAGCCGATTTCGATGGAAACCCCGATCGGCGACGACGAGGATTCCCATCTCGGCGATTTTATCGAAGACACCAATATCCAGGCGCCGATCGACTCGGCGACCTTCGAAGGCCTGTGCCGCAGCACGCGCGAAGTTCTCGCCGGGCTCACGCAACGGGAAGCGAAGGTGCTGCGCATGCGCTTCGGCATCGACATGAACACCGACCACACCTTGGAGGAAGTCGGCAAACAGTTCGATGTCACGCGCGAACGCATCCGTCAGATAGAAGCGAAGGCACTGCGCAAGCTGCGTCATCCCTCGCGCTCCGAGCGGCTGCGCACCTTCCTGGATTAAGTCACGCGATGTGACCCGCCTGTCGCCGCCGCCCGGCGCGACAGGCATCCACTGACAACAAGCACCTGTCGTGGTCACGGCAGGTGCGATACAAAGTGTCTCTCGGGCCTGTAGCTCAGTTGGTTAGAGCAGGGGACTCATAATCCTTTGGTCGTAGGTTCAAGTCCTACCGGGCCCACCATTTAATCCATTATTTTGCCCTACGCGCCTCGCGCATCCCTTCCTCGTGGTTACGATTTTGGTACACCTACCATCTTGAGTGGCGAGCAGAGACCGCGACGCCCGTGTTCAGACCCTTCGTCCCGGCACCGCCGCAAGAACAATTGCCCGGCGTCTTGGGCCCAGGCTAACGGCAGCCCGCTCTCGGACGCATGGACGCGAGGCTCGACCG
>CAMCBY010000034.1 GCA_945873015.1 Klebsiella pneumoniae | reverse complement strand
CCATTACCAGTTTCGGGTCGGGCAACTGGCCGGCGGCAAGCGCTGCATGACGTGCGGCAGCATCGCGCGCGGTGGCTGCAGCGAGGCTGGGCGCATTACGCTCGGCAAGCTGCAGCGTTTCGTCGAACGACACACTGCCGCGCTCCGCGCCATGGACCAACCACGGCAACAAGGCCCCGCCCAGGACCAACAGGAAAATCTTCATGACCGACAAACTCCACGAGTAACGGCGCACGCAGGCGCAACGGCGGCGGCGCCCCGCTACGACGAGGCACCACCACAAAACGCGGAATCAGCGCGCGCGCGGCGGTCGCCAGAGACCAGCGACGGTGGAGCTCAAGAGTTGATCGAGAGGTAGCAAAATCACGCCGTCAGCCAGCGCATTACGCGCCGGCGGTGCATTGCTGACAGCGAGTGAGAGGGAAACATCGTCACACATCGAACAATGCGCATCGCTCTTGCAGACCGTGCAGGTGGCGGGGGAAACCTGCTCGACGTGGCCAGCGTGTTGACAGTGCTCGGCCATCGCGCTGGCCGTATGGGCGCTCGTGCCCGTCATCTGCATCGCACAGCCAGAGCGTGTCTCGCGCGCAAAACCCGCCAGAGCGAGGCACGGCAAGGTCGCGAGCAACAGCACGACAACAAAACGAGTCAGTCGGCGACGATGAATCATGACGTATGGATAAATGCGTGAGCCCTGTAGCGGTCGTTCGCCCGCCTGCTTCAAGCCTAGTCGCTTTAACGGCGGCTCGCCAATGATATGTATCAAGTCGGCTTGAGAAGGCCGATAGCGCCCTCTATCATCGCGCGACCCGCGCAACGAGACTGCCCATGTCTGCAACCACTCTTTCTCCGCTCGTGAGCTTGCTCGCGGGCCATGACGACGCGCCCGCCATCGGCGCGCCGGGCCGCACCTCCAGCAGCTATGCCGCCTTGCGCCAGCAGATAGTCGCGGTCGGCGCCGATCTCGCGCGCGCTGGTATCGGCGCCGATGATCGGGTCGCCATCGTGCTGCCCAACGGCCCGGCCATGGCGAGTTGTTTTGTCGCGGTGGCGGCCAGCACCACCGCCGCGCCCCTGAACCCGGCTTATCGTGACGCTGAATTCCAGTTCTATCTCGATGACCTTGCGCCCAAGGCCATGATCCTCGCCGCCGGCGACCAGGGACCGGCCCGCGAGGCGGCACACCGCGCAGGTATTTCAGTCATCGAATTACACGAAGACCCGAATCACAGTGCCGGCGCCTTCCAGCTCGACATCACGCCCCGCGCCACACCTGGCGCGCGGCGCACGCCGGGCGTGGAAGACATCGCGCTGGTGCTGCACACCTCCGGCACCACCTCACGGCCGAAAATCGTGCCGCTATCGCAAGGCAACCTCATGGCATCGGCGCGCCACATCCCGCGCACGCTGGCGCTGACCGCGCAGGACCATTGCCTGAACATCATGCCGCTGTTTCATATTCATGGACTGATTGCTGCAGTGTTGTCCTCGCTCGCGAGTGGCGGCCAGGTGACTTGCACACCGGGCTTCAGCGCCACCGCCTTTTTTGGCTGGCTGGATGGTGCCAGGCCGAGTTGGTATACCGCCGTGCCGACCATGCATCAGGTCATTCTCGATCGCGCCGAGCGCAACCGCGACATCATTGCGCGTGCGCCGCTGCGTTTCATTCGTTCATCCTCGTCGTCGCTGCCGCCGCCGGTGATGGTGCGTCTGGAAGAAGTATTCGGCTGTCCGGTGCTGGAGTCCTACGGCATGACCGAGGCGGCCCATCAGATGACCTCCAATCCAATGCCGCCGGCGCCGCGCAAAGCGGGTGCGGTGGGTCTGCCGGCCGGCCCCGAGGTGCGCACGCTGAACAGCGACGGACAGTTTTGCGTGGCCGGGGTCGAAGGTGAAATCGTGATTCGCGGACCGAACGTCACCCACGGTTATGCCAACAATCCCGATGCCAATGCGACCGCCTTTGCCGCCTGCCCGGCGGGCGGCGCGTCATGGTTTCGCACCGGCGACCTGGGCGTTATCGATGCCGATGGTTATCTCGCCATCAGCGGTCGCATCAAAGAGATCATTAATCGTGGCGGCGAAAAGATTGCGCCACGTGAGGTCGATGACGTGCTGACCGCCCATGCGCAGGTCAAACAGGCGGTGACCTTTGCCATCGCCCACCCGAAACTCGGCGAAGACGTCGCCGCGGCCGTGGTATTGCGCGAGGACGCAGACGTCACCGAACGGGCGCTGCGTGACTTCGCTGCGACCCAACTGGCGGCCTTCAAGGTGCCGGCACGTATTGTCTTCGTCGACGAGATCCCGAAGGGCACCACCGGCAAACTGACGCGCATCGGGCTCGCCAAACTGCTCGGCCTGGAATGAGCGGCACAGCGCCGTCATGAAACTTGCCGTCTATGGCGCCGGTGCGATTGGCGGGCTGCTCGGCGCACGCCTTGCGGCCAGCGGAGTCGATGTTTCACTGGTGGCACGTGGCGCGCAGCGCGCCGCGATCGTGCGCGATGGCCTGACCGTCAACAGCGCCGACGGCTCCATCAACGTGCGTTTGCCGTGCGTCGAAGACCCGGCCGAACTCGGTCCCCAGGACTACGTGCTGATCGCGCTCAAAGCCCACTCCGTGCCGGCGGTTCTGCCACGTCTGCCGGCACTGTTCGGCCCACACACGGCGGTGATCTGGGCGGTCAACGGCCTGCCGTGGTGGTACTTTTATGCCCTCGACGGCGCGTATCGCGATCATCGCATCGCGAGTGTCGACGCCGACGGCGCACAATGGCGCGTGATTGGTCCCGAGCGCGTGATTGGCTGCGTGGTGTATCCCGCCTGTGAAGTGGCCGCGCCGGGCGTGATCGAACATATCGAGGGCGATCGTTTTACGCTCGGCGAACCATCGGGCGAAAAAACTGCGCGCCTCAGTGCCTTGTCCGATGCGCTGCGCGAGGCGGGCTTCAAGGCGCCGGTGCGCAATCAGATCCGCGACGAACTGTGGATCAAGTTATGGGGCAATCTCTCCTTCAATCCGATCAGCGCCCTGACCGGCGCAACCCTGGATGTGATCTGCACTGAAGCCGGCACACGCGCCGTGGCGCGCGCCATGATGCTCGAAGCGCAGGCCATCGCCTTGGCGTTGGGCGTCAAATTTCCTATCGATGTCGATAAACGTATCGCCGGCGCGGCGGCGGTCGGGGCGCACAAGACCTCAATGCTGCAGGATCTGGAGCGGGGCAGAAAACTAGAGACCGACGCGCTGGTGGCGTCGGTGGTCGAACTCGGTCGTCTGGTCGGTGTAGCAACACCGACCATCGATACCGTGCTGGCGCTGGTCGAAGCGCGTGCGCGTCAGGCCGGCTGCGCCTGACGTCGATTGCCTCAACTGATATTGACCGTCATTTCCTGATCGACCAGCAAAGTGCCAATACCCGAGGTATAGGTGTCGTAGCTGCGCCCATGCTCAATCTCGGTTTCGCCGACTTGAAACACCCAGCCGCCAGTGGCGGTGACGCTGTCGCCGGCGTTACCAGTCAGGTACAAGGTATCCTCGAACGCTGACAGCGCCAGCACATCGTCCAGACTGAGCGTCACGCTGTTGTCGCCGGTGCCGGTCAGATCGATTTCCTCGATGCCGGTAATGACGTTGTCGTCGATGGCGGTGAGATCCAGCACAACGCCACTGCCCTCGATAACCAGGCGGTCGTCGCCCGAGCCGCCGTGAACGCCGCTGTCGTCATCATCGTAGTGCAGGTCGTCATCGCCCGCACCACCACGCAGGTCGTCGTCGCCACTGCCGCCGTGCAAGTCGTCGTCACCCGCGCCACCATTCAGAGTGTCGTCACCGCGACCGCCGCGCAGGCGGTTGTCACCACGATTGCCGGTCAGGACATTGTCGCCACCGTTGCCGTTGCAGTCGTTATCGCCGGCACCGCTCAAGGTCAGACGCTCCTGATGACGGCCGAGACTGTAGGACACTGAGCTTATGACAGTGTCGGTGCCGCTATCGCTCACCGAGCGGCCGATCTCATCGATACGGTCAATAGTGTAGACGTCGTTGCCGCGCCCGCCGGACAAATGGTCACGGCCGGAGCCACCGCTCAAATGATCATCGCCGGTGCCACCGTCGATGCGGTCGCGGCCACTGCCGCCAAACATCCGGTCGGAGCCGCGGCCCCCGCGCAGCGAGTCGTCGCCAGTGCCGCCTCTCAGGAGGTCGTCGCCGGAACCACCGTCAAGGTCGTCGTCACCGGAACCGCCGTCAAGTTCGTCATCGCCGTCGTCACCATTGATATCGTCGCGGCCGGCGCCACCGTGGATGCTGTCATTGCTCGAATCGCCGCGCATATCGTCGTCGTCATCGCTGCCGTCGCGGCGACTCATGAGATGGTCGTTACGTCTTTTCATCTGTTGCTGTCCTTAAAAATTCGCTACTGGCCAGCCGCTGCCGACCTGTCTTCGTTGACATCAATATGGGGACAAAGTGCTGCGGTGGTCGTGACCGGAATCACATCAGGTCACGACGGGCACTGCCCGAGTGCCAACGGCTTCACAAATTGACAGTCCGTGCCTGTCCAGCCGCCGGCGCACCCGCTCGCGGCCTTCACGCGATGTACAAGGCTATTTGTCGGCTTCGAACATCAGACGTATGCCAAGCAGCGTGTAACGCGATTCCGGCGGGTTCCAGTTGCGAAAGCCGCAGCGCGCGTACAGCGACCAGCTATGCCAGGCACCGCCACGGCGTACGTACCGCAAGCCGCTGCTCGGCCCGGTCGGATCGGCCAGTGGTGAGTTTGCGTAGGTGTCGGCGCCATACCAGTCGCCGACCCATTCCCACACATTGCCGAGCATGTCGTAGACACCAAAAGCATTGGGCGCAAAGCGCCCGACCGGCGAAGTGAAGGCATAACCGTCATGCGCCGGCAGCGCCCATTCCTGCCAGCGCGGCCAGTTGACCGCCGCATCGGCATCGAAGGTATTGGCGATCGCAGGCAGGCCGTCGGCTGAGTCGCCGTTGGGGAATACTGTATGGCTGCCTGCACGGCACGCGTATTCCCATTCCGCCTCGGAGGGCAATCGATAATGACGGCCTTCGGTCGCGCTCAACCAGCGCGCCATCGCCACCGCATCGTTCCAACTGACGTTGACCACCGGCTCGTCGTCGCCCTGTTTAAAACCGGGATTGGTCCATGAGTACTTCGGATCACGACCTTCGAACGCGTCGCCACGCTCGGTCTTGTCCGGGTCGTAGTCTGGGTTGTAGCCATAGCCGCCGGTGTGGTCGGCGATCGACTCGGGCACATGACCGGACTTCTCGATAAAACGACGAAACTCACCGACCGTCACTTCGTGCTGGCCGAGATAAAAGTCGCGACTTATGCGCACGCGATGGGCGGGTGCTTCGTCATCAATCTTGCCGAGGCGGGTTGTATCGTAATGTGGGAAATGCCGGGCAAGATCGGCGGAACTGTCATCACTGCCCATCACGAACTCGCCAGCCGGGATACGCACAAACTTCATGCCGAGCGAATTCTCAAGCACCTCGGGCGCGGCTGGCGTGGCCGACGCCATCGACAGCGCCCAAGCACCCCACAGCCACACCCACACCGTCTTCACACGCATCACAACACCCTCTGAGCCGGCGCGCGATCTCGCCATGCAGCGAGTTCTATCGTCACGCAGGAAATTGATCGAGATAACGCTGCGCCAGACGCAGCGTGCCGGCGGTGTAGGGCAAGCCCAGTTCACGCGCCAGATCGGTTTCCGCGTGGGAACCGATCCAGGCGAGTATGGCCATGCGGCGCAACATGAGGAAAGTCGGAATCTCGCGCTCTTCGCGACGCGACAGCGGCGCAACACTGCGATACCCCGCCACCCAGGCGGCGAGCAGGGTATCGAGATCTTCGCGTTCTTCCATGAAGCTGACTGCCGTCGCAACATCGTACAGATACCAGCCCAGACCCGCATCGTCGAAATCAATGACGCGGGTGTCATCGGCGGTCACCAGCAGATTGGCAAGCCGCAGGTCGGCATGGATGAGCCCGAAGCGCGTTTCGTCCATACCAAAGGCTTCGAGACGCTGGCCGAGTTTATCCACCATCTGCTCGAGCACATCGATGGCGGCAGCATCGAGACCGAGCCCGTCACGCCAGTCGCCCCAATTACCGCGTTTGCCGACTGCGCCTTCAAAATCCCACACCAGACGTTCGAAATACGCCGGACGCGACCACTGTCGTGCATGGCCATGCATTCGTGCTGCGATCGCGCCGAGGCGTTTGAACGGCTCGATGAGTGAATCAGCGGCCGGTTCTGTGCCTTCGATAAAAGCGAACATCACCACCTGACGCTGTTCATCGAACGCCGGGCTCGCGATGCTATGGATGAGTTCGCCATCCAGTGCCGGCAGCGCCTGCGGGGTCTCAACACCGGCCTCGTCCTTGAGCGCCTTCATCCACGCCAGTTCACTGCGTATCGCGTCGATGCTGTGATAGCCGGTGCGATGCACACGCAGAATCAGCGGCGCGGACAGGCCCGGCTCGTCGATACGATACGTGGCGTTTTCCGAGATATTCAGCAGCGTCACGCGTGCCGCGCTGGACACGCCCCACAACGGCGCAGCGCGTGCCGCAACCTCGGCGAGGTGCGCGGCGCGTTGTGCTTCACTCAGGCTTTCGAAGCGCATGGCCATGACTAACGACACCCCCTCACCGCGTGTAAAACAAGGCCTTCGATTAAATCATTCCGGCGCGGATATTTCATCGGTTATCCTGCCCGGGCACGAGACAAACCTTCAAGCTTGGGAGAACGCCGGATGTTGACGTCGATTGCGGGCCGCACAGTGCTGGTGACGGGTGCGAGCAAGGGCATAGGCAAGGGTATTGCACGCGTGTTCGCGCGCCACGGCGCGCGCGTGATGGTGGTCTCGCGCACACTGGCGGAGGCGCAAAGCTGCGCCGCCGAACTCGGAGGCGATACGCATGCCGTGGCAGCCGATGTCAGCGACTGGGCGTCCTGCCAGGCGATGGCCGAGGCTACCGCCGATGCGTTCGGCGGCATCGATATCCTGTGCGCCAACGCCGGCGTATTTCCCCAGACCAAGATTGAAGCCATGCACCCCGATGAATGGGACAGCGTGATGGCGACCAATCTCAAAGGCAGCTTCCTGTCGGTCAAAGCCTGTCTGCCCTGGCTCAAACAATCAGACCAGGCGCGGGTGGTATTGACCTCGTCCATCACCGGCCCCATCACCGGCTTTCCGGGCTGGACCCACTACGGTGCAAGCAAGGCCGGCCAGCTTGGTTTCATGCGTACCGCCTGTATTGAGCTTGCGCACTTCGGCATCACCATCAATGCGGTGCTGCCGGGTAACATCATCACCGAAGGTCTGGCCGATCTCGGTCAGGAATATCTGCAAACCATGGCCGCCTCCATTCCCTTGCGACGCTTAGGTACGGTCGACGACGTTGGCCATGCCGCGTTGTTCCTCGCCTCGCGCGAAGCGGCCTATATCACCGGCCAGACCATTGTCGTCGATGGCGGTCAGGTGCAACCGGAAAGTCTTGAAGCCTTGAACGCCTGAACTATGACTGATAATCGCGAACTGCTGGCGCGCCGCGCCAAATTACTCGGTGCCAAGGCGCCGCTGTTCTACGACCAGCCGCTGCATATCGTCCGCGGCGAAGGGGTATGGCTGTACGACGTCGATGGTCGGCGCTACCTCGATGCCTACAACAATGTGCCGCTGGTCGGGCATTGCCATCCGGAGGTGGTGGAAGCCCTCGCGCGCCAGGCCGGCACGCTCAATATCCACACCCGCTATCTGCACGAAACCATCCTCGATTACGGCGAGCGGCTGGTGGCCAAACTCGACGAATCGCTGTCGATGATCCTGTTCGTATGCACCGGCAGTGAGGCGAACGATCAGGCCTTACGCATCGCGCGCTGCCATACCGGCAAACAAGGCATCGTGTGCAGCAACCTCACCTACCACGGCAATACCACCGCGGTGGATGCAGTTTCGCCCTTGTTCTATGGCGCCAACGCCCCGCCCCACCCTGACGTGCGCACCATCCCTTTCCCTGATTCCTATCGCCCACCGGCGGGCCTCTCCGGCAACGCCTTGAGCGACTATTACATTGCCGCACTGGAACGCGCCATCGCCGATCTGGAAGCGAGCGGAGTCGGCTTCGCCGGCCTGCTGCTGTGTACCATCTTCGCCAACGAAGGCCTGCCCGATGTGCCGCCCGGTTTCATGCAGCGCGCAGTCGAGGTCGTGCACAAAGCAGGCGGCCTGTTTATCGGTGACGAGGTGCAGGCCGGTTTTGGTCGCACCGGCAAGATGTGGGGTTATGAAGCGATGGGCGTGGTGCCGGACATCGTCACGCTCGGCAAACCGATAGGCAATGGCCATCCGCTTGCGGCTGTGGTGGCGCGCGCCGACCTGATCGAGGAATTTCGCGAACGCGTGTTTTTCTTCAATACCTTCGCAGGCAACCCGGTGTCCTGCGCGGTCGGCGCCAAGGTGCTCGACATCCTCGAACGGGACAAACTCATGGACAACGCACGGGAGGTCGGCGCACACCTGCGCGACGGGCTCAGGCGCCTCGCTGAACGTCACGACATCATTGGTGATATCCGCGGCCAGGGACTGTGGGTGGGCGTCGAGCTGGTCGAGGATCGCAAGACCAAACAACCGGCAGCCGCGCAGGCGCACCGCGCCATCAACCTCATGAAGGATCGCGGCGTGCTGATGGGACGCATTGGCGAGTTCGACAATGTATTAAAAATGCGCCCGCCGCTGCCGATCAAGACCGAACATGCCGACCTGCTCTTAGCCGCACTCGACGACGTGCTGGCGGCCCTCTAGCTCATGCTGCTCAACGACGAACAGCTTGCCCTGCGCGCCGGCGCGTGGGTCTTCGCGCAAAGCGAGATTGCGCCCCATGCCGCACGCTGGGAACGTGAGGGCAACGGCGTGCCGGCGGGTGTATTGCGCGATATGGCGACGCTCGGCTATTTCGGCATGCTGGTGCCGAGCGCGCTCGGCGGCAGCGGACTCGACATGCTGAGTTATGCGCTGGTGACCGAAGAATTCGCCGCCGCCGACTGCGGCCTCACCAATCTCATGAATGTGTCGAACTCTCCGGTATGCACGGCGCTGCGCGATCACGGCACGCCGCAACAGCACGCGCAGCTGTTACAACCCTTGGCCCGTGGTGAAATGCGTGGCTGTTTTCTGTTGACCGAAAGCCACGCCGGTTCCGATGCAGCAGCGCTGCGTACGCGTGCGGACAAATGTGCCGGCGGCTGGCTGTTGAACGGTGCCAAACACTTTGTCACCGCCGGCCAAAGCGCCCAGCTTGCGATGATCATCGCCGTCACCGATGTGACTGCCGGCAAACGCGGCTTAAGCGCCTTTCTGGTGCCGACCGCCACACCTGGCTATCGGGTCGCACGCCTCGAAGACAAACTCGGCCATCGCAATTGCGATACCGCCGAAGTGCTGCTGGAAGATTTGCAACTCGACAATGACGCCCTGCTCGGTCAGGCCGGCGATGGTTATCGTATCGCGCTCGCTTATCTCGAAGGCGGTCGTATCGGCGTCGCGGCACAGGCACTCGGCGTCGCGCGCGCCGCTCTCGATGCCGCACTCGCTTATGCGCGCGAACGCCAGACCTTTGGCCAGGCGATCATCGAACATCAGGCGGTCGGCTTTCGCCTCGCCGAAATGGCGACGCAACTCGAAGCCGCCCGCCAACTCACCTGGCACGCCGCCGCCCTCGCCAGCGCCGGCCAATCAGCACTGGTCGCCGCCTCGATGGCCAAGGCCTTTGCCACCGCGATGGCTGAGCAGGTCTGTTCACAAGCACTGCAGACTTTCGGCGGTGCCGGTTATACGCGCGAGCACGAAGTCGAAAAGTATTATCGCGATGCCAGAGTGCTGTCGATTTACGAAGGCACCAATGACATCCAGAACCTGGTCATCGCACGCGCGTTGGCGCGCGGCGATTGATGCCAAAGGCGCGGCAGGTGCGTAATCGCACCTTCACGGATGACACATCGTGCCCCGCTTTTTAGTGTGCGATTAAAATCGCACCTACAAGCTCAACATCTGCTCGTTCGCTTCCTGCCGTAGGTGCGAATTTATTCGCACATTCCAAGGCGGGGCAATGTGCCTCGACCTTAATGTCAGACTGAAGTCTGACCCACAGAAAATCATGTGCTAATGTTCAGTTTGAGAGCCAAACCCAATGGCATCGCACCCGCAGGGCGATCAGGCTTTGCGGCCGTAAACGATGCTGTAGCCGCCGGCGAGTGGCTGACGTTCGATATCGGTGAGTCCTGCTTCGTTTAACCAGCCGCGATATTCGCTCTCGGTGTAAGCCTGACCGTGATCGTAGATATTGAGAAACATCACATTGGCGGCGACTGCGTCGAGCGGTGACAGGCGCGAATCATCGAGCGTGCGTCCAACGATATACAAGCCACCGCCAGACTTGAGCGCGGCGGCGCCGTGCAACACCGTGGCGCGTGCGTCCTGCGCACTCATGACCTGCAATAACGCACGCATGATCACCGCGTCGTAGCGGCCGGGCGGCGGCGCTGCGACGAGATCGCATTCGATGACATCCACGCGCGCGCCCATGCCGGCTTCCTGCACACACTCGCGCGCAATGGGTGCGACGTTGGCGAGTTCACCGACGGTGGCGCGTAATTGCGGGCCAAGTTCACACAGCGCGATGGCGAGACCACCGGCACCGCCGCCGGCATCGAGCACATGGCCACCTTTGGCAATGCCGAAGTCCTTGTGCAGGCGGCGTGCGGTGGCACTTGCGCCGGCATCGAGGCCGAGCATAAAAGCTTTGAGTTCGGCATAGGACATCGCCGAAAAATCATGGCGCGCCTGCGGTTGACCGCTGCGTATCGAGGCGGCTGTATGCAAGGTTGCCGACCACAGATCGGCATAGGCGCCATGGGTGCCGCCTAAATAACGCGGTTTGCCTGCGACCAGGAATTCGTCACTCTCGGCGGTGTTGGCGAATCGCTCGCCGTCGAGCGTGATGAGGCCGGCGACCACCAAGGCATACAGCAGGGGGCGTAATTTGATGGCCTCGACCGCGAGCCGCGCGGCCAGTTGTTCGACCGTCATCGGGCCCTCGGCCAGCGGCGTGAACACTTGCAACTGCATACCGGCCAGCATCGCCAGCGCCGGATAGACGTTGCCGAGATGACGATTGAAGGTCGTCGGCCTCAATTCGGCCGCACGGTCACTGGCGGCGGATGGTTCGTTCATGGTCACTCCTGACGGGTTCCTGCGGGGCCGGGTTCACGCTCGAACTGCGCGCGCCGGCCATTGAAGCGCACGGCCCGCCACGGGTAAAGATGCCCTCGCCAGCGGCCGCTATTCGACAATCAACAACTACGACCCGGAGGGCGGTGATGCCGTCACCTGTCGCTGATGCGTTCCAGGCAACGGGCATATTCAGCATCGAACAACTGGAATTGCGCGGATTCTCGCGCAGCATGGCCGAACTGCAGTGGTTGCTGGTAGTGCTGGTGACGCTGTATTACGTCGCGCCCACGACGCCGATAGCCAATCCGCCTTTGTTCATCGGCACCACCGTGGCCTATGCCGGCAGCGTGCTGCTGCATCGTTACTGTGGACTGTTCCGCACCGAGACGCGTTTCAAGCTGGCGCTCGAGACCTGGTTGATGGTGGGTTTTATCACCTATCTCATGTGGCAGACCGGCAGTACCGACAGCCCCTTGCTGAATCTTTATCTGCTCGCGCTGATCATGAGTGGTCTGACGCTGGGCAAGACCACCACCCTGTTACAACTCGGCCTGATCTTCGCCATCTACCTGCTGTGTGGCTACCGTGTGGCGGGTGAGATTGCGCTGACTACCAACGCAATCAACGATTTGTTGACCAAGTTTGCACCGATGGTGCTGACCACCTATCTGGTCATGCTGCTGGCAGCCGACATCAAATTCTCACGCATTGCGCTGCAGTCCGTCTCGCAGACGGACGACCTCACACGTCTGCCCAACCGCCGCGCATTTCGCAGCACTTTGAAACGCGAATACGAACGCGCCGTGCGTCACGCGCGGCCGTTCGCCGTGTTGATGATAGATGCCGATGGCTTGAAGCCGACCAACGATCAACACGGCCACGCGGCCGGCGACCGGCTGCTGACGGCGATAGCTGAAGTGCTGAAAACCGCGCTGCGCGGCACTGATAATTGTGCGCGCTACGGCGGTGACGAATTTATCGCCTTGCTGCCGGAAGCGGATGCCATCACCGCGCTCGATGCAGCCGAACGCATTCGTACCGGCGTCGCCCATACCTCCTTTGACTTCGGTGGTCAGCGCGTGCAGTGCACAGTGAGTGTAGGTATCGCCAGTTTTCCGGCCGATGCCGCCATCCTCGACGAACTGCTGGCGGCCGCCGATCGCGCCCTTTATCGCGCCAAGAATGAAGGACGCAATCGTATCGTCATGGCCCAGCCGGCAACGCCGGTGGCGGTCTCGAAAAGCAATACCGAGACCCGTGTGACGGTGCCGATGGCGCGCCGTTAGCCACCCCACAGCCGCGTATGGCGCGCGGTGCGCGAGCAGGCTATGGTCAGCCCTGACGGCAACGGGGCGAGCGAATATGGCGGCGGTGCTTGAGACCTCAATAGAAAAACGTGTGACCTGCTGTGGCTGCGTGCAGCAATGCGGCCTGCGCGTGTCTATCGAACATGGCCGTATCACCCAGGTGCGCGGCGATCCCGAGCATGCTTTCAGCCAGGGCTACGTCTGCCCCAAGGCGACCGACGCACCCGACATTCTTTACCACCCCGAGCGGGTACATCGCCCCTTAAAACGCCTGGGCGCGCGCGGCGCCGGACAATGGCAGGAGATCCCCTGGGACCAGGCGATAAGCGAAATTGCGACGGGTATCGCCGCGATCACGGCGCGCCACGGTGCCGAGAGCCTCGCCTACAGTTATGGCACATTCCGCGGTGGTGACTGGGGCATAGGCGAACGGTTCCTCAACCGTTACGGCAGTCCCAATGCCTGCGGTCAGGACAAAATATGTTACGGCACCCTGACCCTGGCCGAAGCCCTCACCTATGGCCACGGGCCGACGGTATTCACCGCACCGCAAGCCGGCATCACGCGTTGTGTGGTGGTGTGGGGCATGCGGCCGATAGCTTCGGCGCCGTTGTTGTGGCGTGCGATCTCGCGCGCGCATCGCGCCGGCGCAAAACTCATCGTCATCGATCCTTTGCGTACCCAGGAAGCGCAACACGCCGACCAATGGCTCGCGCCGCTGCCCGGCAGTGATGCGGCGCTGGCGGTGGCGTTGTTGAAGGTGATGGTCGAGCGCGCGTGGTACGACGCCGACTTCGTGCGCGAGCACTGTGTCGGTTTTGATGCGCTCGCTGCCCATCTCGCCACTTGCTCGCTCGACGCCCTGGCCACGACCTGTGGCCTGACCAGCGACGCAATCGTGAGTGTCGCCGAAGCCATTGGCTGTCACGGCCCGACCGTCATCAACGCCGGCAATGGACTGTGTCAGAGCGGCACGCCGGCAATGGAAACCGCGCGCGCCATCGCCAATCTGATTGCGCTCAGCGGCAATCTCGGGCGCGCCGGCGGCCATGCACTCGCCGGCCCGCCGCGCGACATCCGTGCCAATGGCCTCATGCTCGACGCTGATGCCTTGTCGGCCGAGCAACACGCCAAACGGCTGGGCGCTGAGCGCTTCCCGTTCATCGGCGCCGGTTATCACGACATCGACAGCGCCATCGCCGCCGGCTGGTACGGACATCGACATGGTTTAAGCTGGATTGCGACCGCCCATGAACCGAGTCTGTGGCGCGCGATTGCCGACGGCACGCCGTATCCGGTCAAGGCGCTGGTGGTGCAACATCACAATCCGCTCGGCGCCAATCCCAACGCCGCTGCAGCGGCCCGTGCACTGACGAGTGACAAGCTCGAACTGCTGGTGGTGCAGGACTTGTTCCACACCCCGACCTCGACGCTCGCCGATTATCTGCTGCCGGCCGCGCATTGGCTGGAGAAACCCTATTTCTCGCTGGGCATCGCCTTTGTCGCGCCAGTTGGCGATTTTGTCGCGGCCAATCATGCCGCGCTGCCCGTGAGCGATGATCATCATTCCGATTACGACCTGTGGCGCGATCTTGCCGGTCATCTCGGCCAGCGCGAGGCGTGGCCTGAGCGCGTCGAGGATTTTTATTCGCAATGTTTGCACCCGGCGGGCCTCGACTTTGAGCGCGTGGCGGCGCAAGGCATGTTGTACGGCGCCGATGCGCGCCATCCCGATCACGCCGCCGAACTGCCCATGCAACGCTATGGCACGCCGAGCGGCAAGGTTGAACTGGCTTCGAGTCTTCTCGCGCAATGGGGACAACACGCGGTTCCCCACGCCACACAAGCCGCGTTGTTCGCCGAAGCAGATGCTTATCCCCTGATTCTGACCAGCGGCGGGCGTGTGCTCGAAGGTTTTCACCAGAACGCACAGCACAGCGCGCGCTTCCGTCGCCATCGTCCCCATCCTGTTGCCTTGATTCATCCACGCACCGGCGCAGCGGCCGGCATCGAAGACGGCGCCTGGTTTGAGATCAGCACCTCGATTGGGAGCGTGCGCCAGATTGCGCAATGGTCCGACAAAGTCGATGAACAGGTCGTACAGGCGGATCGCTGGTGGTATCCGGAAGGCAGCGGCGACCAACACGATCCTTTCGGCCTGTGGGCGACGAATATCAATGTCTGCACCGCCGACGACGACGCCAACCTCGACCCGGTGATGGGCGCGTGGCTGTTGCGCGGCCTGCCGTGCCGTATCACTGCCATCACCCAACCGCAGTCCACGCCCACATGAGCCGCGCGCCAGCAAAACCGCACGACAGCATCGGTGCCTTTGTGCCCCACAGTCCGTCGCCCATCGCCGGTGCCGACGACGGCGCGCTCGTGGGTCTTGGTTTTGCGGTCAAAGATCTGTTCGATATAAGCGGCCATGTCACCGGCGGCGGTTCACCCGCATGGCTTGCGAGTCATACGCCGGCGCACACCACCTCACCCTTGGTAACCACCCTGCTCGCAGCCGGCGCCGACCTGCTCGGCAAAACCGTGTGCGATGAATTGTTCTACAGCGTGGCGGGTGAAAATGCGCACTACGGTACGCCACACAATGTGCGCGCGCCGGGACGGATACCCGGCGGTTCATCCTCGGGCTCGGCGGCGGCAGTGGCGGCCGCGCTGTGCGATTTTGCGCTCGGCAGCGACACCGGTGGTTCGGTGCGCGTGCCGGCCTCGTTCTGCGGCCTGTATGGATTGCGCCCGAGTCACGGGCGGGTGTCGCTGGAGCACGCGCTCGCGATGGCGCCGAGCTTCGATACCGCAGGATGGTTCACCCGCGATGCCGCGTCATGTGCGCGCTTAGGCCGCCTGTTGCTCGATGGGCAGGCACTCGATGCACCGGTGACGCGGGTTTTAATCGCCGAAGATGCGGCCCACCAAGCC
>CAMCBY010000033.1 GCA_945873015.1 Klebsiella pneumoniae | reverse complement strand
ACGCCGTCTGACCCAGACCATGATCGCCATGATGGGCTGCGGCGCCTTGCTCGGCGCCATCGCGCTCTCGACCATGGTACTGGCACCGGTGCTGCCGCCGGACCTCGGCCTCGCGCTGTTGCGGGTCAATTTCCTGCTCAACCTGCTGGTCATCGCGCATATCCTGCGCCACGCTGTCGGCACCTGGTTCCTGGTCGGATTGCTGTTCGCGTTTGGTTATGCCCTGCTGCTGAACAAATTTTTCATGCTCGCCGATGCGCTACTCGGTGTCGCACCGGCCTGACGGACGCGCCATTACATGCACGTACATATTCTCGGCATTGGCGGCACCTTCATGGCCGGCGTTGCGCGCCTGGCAGTGGAACTCGGTCATCGTGTGACCGGTGCCGATACCAATCTCTATCCGCCCATGAGCGAACAACTCGATGCGCTCGGTGTACGGGTGTACAACGGCTACGACAGCGCGGCGCTCGAACCCGCGCCTGATATCGTCATCATCGGCAACGCGCTGTCACGCGGCAATGCCAGTGTCGAATACGTACTCAGCAATAATCTGCGTTACACCTCGGGGCCAGCGTGGTTGTATGACGAAGTTCTGCGTCATCGCCATGTGATTGCGGTGGCCGGCACCCACGGCAAGACGACTGTCACCAGCATCGTTGCGTGGATGCTCGAACAGGGTGGCCTTGAACCGGGTTTTCTGGTCGGCGGCGTGGTCGAGAATTTTGGTGTCTCGGCGCGTCTCGGCAAGGGCCGGCTGTTCGTGGTCGAGGCGGATGAATACGACACTGCGTTTTTCGACAAACGCTCGAAATTCGTGCACTACGCGCCGCGCACCCTCATCGTCAACAATCTCGAATTCGACCACGCCGATATCTTTGCCGACCTGGCGGCGATCGAGCGTCAGTTTCACCATCTCGTCCGCACCCTGCCGCGCGAAGCCCTGATCGTACGCCCGACGCCTGACGCCACGATTGATCACCTGCTGGCGATGGGCGTGTGGTCGCGCGTGACGAGTTTTGGCCAGCACGACAGTAGCGATTGGCAATACGTATACTCGGGCGCCGACGGTCAGCTTGAAATCACAGCGCCCGATGGCAGCGTCACGCGCGGTATGACTCCCCTGCTCGGCGCGCACAATGCGCATAACGTCGCGGCGGCGCTGGCAGCGGTCGCCGATGTGGGCTTGCCACCGTCGCGCGCGCTGGCCGCCTTGGCAGAGTTTGCCAACGTCAAACGCCGGCTGGAACTGCGCGGACGGGTGGCGGAGGTGGCCGTATATGACGACTTCGCCCATCACCCGACCGCCATCGCGGCAACCATCGCAGCGCTGCGACCGAGGGTTGCCGCGCCGGGACGTATCATCGCGGTGAGCGAAATGCGCTCCAACACCATGCGTATGGGCGTGCACAAAGAGGCCTTGGCGCAGGCCTTCGCGGCGGCCGACATGACCGCCGTGCTGGTGCCGGCGGATCTGCCGTGGGACATCGCCGACGCCCTCGCGCCGTTGCCGGCGCATCAGATTTTTACCGACAGCGCTACGCTGGTGGCCGCAGTGGCGAACTGGGCCAGCCCCGGCGACGCACTGCTGGTCATGAGCAACGGTGGTTTCGACAACGTGCACGGGCGGCTGCTGAGCGCGCTTGAGGGACGGTCATGACAGACATCACTGAGCCGGTGGCCGATGTGCCACTGTTCCCCCTGCAGACCGTGTTCTACCCCGGCAGCCTTCTGCCACTGCGGATCTTCGAAACGCGTTATCTCGACATGATCAGCGCCTCACTGCGCTTGCACCGACCTTTCGGCATCGTGCCCATTCGTATCGGTCGCGAGGTGGGGGCTCCAGCCGAGTTTTTCCCGTTTGGCACGCTGGCGGCGGTGGAATCCTTTGATCAAGGCCCGGATGGCCTGCTCCAGGTGCGGGTACTCGGCACGTCGCGCTTTCGAGTCGAACGGCATGACGTGCAGAGCAACGGCCTGACGGTTGCGGCAATCACGCCGCTGGCGGCGGCCACCGATGCGGCCATCCCGAACGATCTTGTTTACCTGACCGACCTTCTAAAAGACATCTTCAAGGCCAACGCCGAACACTTGCCATATCGGGATCTCGAGCTGCATAGCGCACTGTGGGTCGCCTACCGCCTGGCCGAGCTGCTACCCCTCGCCGCCGCCACCAAGGTCGCGGTACTGCAGGCCGATGACGGCCTTGCGGCACTGTCTCGCCTGGACGCCGGCATTCGCGCGGCCGCGCCCCCACCCCCCAAGGGAGCGCACTGAAGTCGGTCCTGCACCACGACCCGTAGCGGTGCGTGTTGCTGCGACCGTCAAACTGTGCGATTTTTAACCCCACGCTGACTCACCCTACGCATCACTGCGTTAAATGATAAAAATAATCTCCTCGCGTGCGCAGGTTGTGACCGCGCCCGTGGCCGCGCTCGTCCTCGCGTCAGCCCTGCTGTTCGCGTGGTGCGGCCCCGCTCGCGCTGGAATCCTTGAAGACCGCAGCGACAACTACAAATGGCGACTGTGCCCACCGGCCACCATGGTGCCGACCGCACCACCCTTCGGCCAGTCCAGCACCGATACGGAAAGCACTGAGATTCGCGCCGACGCTGTGCGTGTGCTGAAGGACGGTTTGAGCCAGTTCTCAGGTGACGTTGAAGTCATGCGCGCAGGCCAGGCGCTCAGCGCGGATATCATCACCTATGACCGCGAGCGCGACCTGTTCGCCGCCGAGGGCCGCGCGCACATCTGGGACAGCACCATGGTGTGGGCCGGTGCTGAAGCGCTCTACGACATGGGCAACCGCGTGTCGCGCCTGCGCGACGGTGATTATTGGGTGCACGATGGGCACGGCCGCGGCCACGCACGCAGCATGCGCAATGACATGGCCAGTAAAGTCACGGTGTTGAAGGGCGTCGACTATTCGACCTGCCCGCTGTCCGATGAGACCTGGCGGGTGTCGGCCTCGCGCATCCGGCTCGATCACGCATCGGAGCGCGGCTCGGCGCGTAACGCTGTTTTGCGCGTCTACGACGTGCCGGTGTTCTATTTTCCTTATGTGAGTTTCCCGATCAGCGACAAACGCAAATCGGGTTTCCTGTCGCCGACTTTCGGCAATACCAATCAATCGGGTCTCGACATCCAGCTGCCCTATTACTGGGACATCGCGCCCAATCATGACGCCACCCTCACGCCGCGCGCGCTGACCGACAGAGGCGTGATGATGAACGGCCAGTATCGTTATCTCGGTGACCACTCCGACGGCCAGCTCGACGTCGAATACCTGCCCAGCGACCGGCTCAAAGATGACGAGTCACGTTCGTTGCTGTCCTGGCGCCATCGCCAGAGAATATTCAACAATCGCGGCCGGGTGCGCATGATTGTCAACAATGTGTCGGACGATCAGTATTTCGAAGACTTCGGCGGCAGCATCGCCGCCACCAGTCAGCGCTTCCTCGACCGCCGCGCGGACTTCTTCTACACCGGCGGCAACTACCGCGTACGCGGCGTGGTGCAAAGCTATCAAACCATTGACAATACGTTGCGCCCTGGCACTGGCCCGTATCGACGCCTGCCGCAGATCAGCTTCGACGGCCGTACGCCGGGCGCGTATATGGGATTTGTGCCACAACTCAAGGCCGACACATCCTATTTCGACCGCGATGCCAGCGTGACCGGCGCGCGCATCAACGTCACGCCGGCGCTGTCTTATCCATTCGTGCGACCCTACCTCAACATCACGCCGAAAATCGCCGTGATGCAGTCGGAATATTACCTGGACGACCCACTGGCCCTCTTTGACGACAGGGTCTCGCGCACGGTGCCTATCTTCAGCACCGACTCTCGACTGTTTTTTGAGAGACGCCTCAATTTATTCAGTGGCGAACACCTCCAGACCTTTGAGCCGCGGGTCTTCTACCTGCTGGTGCCGAAAGTTCAACAGGACGATATTCCGCGCTTCGACAGCGGCAATTTCAACGCCTCGTTCCGCAACCTGTTCCGCGACAACCGCTTCACCGGCCAGGATCGGGTGTCCGACGCCAATCAGATTGCGACCGCCGTCACCTCGCGCATGATCGATGTCGAAAGCGGGCGTGAAACCTATCGAGTCAGTGTGGGTCAGATTTATTACTTTCGCGATCGCGAGGTGGAGTTGGGAAACGAAGGTCCTCTGACCGGCGGCACTTCCGAACTGATCTCCGAAGTCGCGACCAATGTCATCGACGACTGGACCGCACGCGGCGTGCTGCAATGGGACCCTAATTCATCCCGTACCGAGTTGGCGGCTGCCACCCTGCGCTACCGACCCGACCTCGACACAGTGCTGAATTTCGGTTACCGCTTTCGCCGTGCCATCAGTGATATTCAACAGGCTGACGTCTCGATGCGCTGGCCGGTCAGCAACAATATCGCACTGGTCGGGCGCTGGAACTACTCCGTGCAGGAGCACCGCTCGCTGGAGACCCTGGCAGGTATCGAATACGAAAGCTGCTGCTGGGGCCTGCGTTTTGTCGGTCGGCGCTTTCTGCGTAACGCCGAGGGCGAGTTTGATAATGGCTTTTTTCTGCAGTTCCAATTCCGCGGCCTTGGTGGCATCGGCAAGAAGTCCGGCTCAGTGTTGAACCGTGGCATTCCGGGCTACGAAGATCCGTTCGAATAAGGATTGTATGGCAATGCCGCAGTCGGCGTGGAACGTGCCGCCCCTGCGGGCGGCCGCAAGTGGCGGTGCATGGGTTACAATCAGGCCCGCCGCGCGGCCACCGTCCTCGCCAGTGCCAATGCCGTGCTGTAGTCCACGCGCGCAGACAGCCGCAGAATCTCTTCTGGTACCCGTGTATCCCCATGTTTGAAACCCACATTCATCATCGTCTGCGACGCATTCTGAGTGCGGCGCTATTGCTGCTGGTCGGCCAGGTCGAGGCCGATGAACTCGATCACATCATCGCCGTGGTTGACGAAGACGTCGTGATGCAGAGCGAACTCGACGAACAGGCTGCGCGTGTACGCGACGCGCTACGTCAGCAACAAACTGAAATGCCCCCGACCACCGTGCTTGAGCGCCAAGTGCTCGAACGCCTGGTGCTGGAGAAGATTCAAGTTCAAGTCGCCGCGCAGGCCGGTATCAAGGTCAGCGAAAAGGATCTCAACAAGGCGGTCGCCGATATCGCCAAGCGCAACAAGCTCGAATTGGCTCAGTTCGAGAAAATCATTGAGTCCGAGGGCATTACCTTCGCACGCTTCCGTGAGCAGATCGGCCAACAGATCCTGATGGCCAAGTTACGCCACGAAGAAGTGGAGAATCGGGTCAAGGTCTCTGAGCAGGAGGTCGAGAACTTCCTGCGCAATCAGGCCAACGAAAACGAATCGGAGCTTGAGTACCGCCTCTCGCACATCCTCATCACCATCCCAAGCGGCGCCAGCGACAGCGAATTGCAGGCCGCTCGCGGCAAGGCTGACGACGCTCTGCGACGGATTGACGCCGGCGAAGATTTCGGCGACATCGCGCTGCGCATGTCGGACGGCCAACAGGCCCTGGAAAAGGGCGATCTGGGCTGGCGCAAGGGCGGCGAAATCCCCTCCCTGTTCGCCGACGCGGTCAGCGCCATGAAGGTCGGTGAGAACAGCGGCATCATCACCAGTCCCAGCGGCTATCACATCGTCAAGCTGGCGGATAAGCGCAGCGGCGAGAAGATCATGGTCGAACAGCACAAAGTGCGGCATATCCTGATCAAACCCAATGCGCTGGTCAGCACGCAGCTGGCCAACGAACGCCTGCTGAAGCTGAAAATTCGTATTGAGGGTGGCGCCGATTTTGCGCAGCTCGCGCGTACCAATTCGGACGATCGTGGCACTGCGCTCAAGGGCGGCGATCTCGGTTGGGTCAGCAAAGGCCAGATGGTCGCGGAATTCGAAGAAATGATGCTGCAGAGCCCGATCGGCGTGATCAGCCAGCCGTTCCGCAGCGAGTTTGGGCTGCATATCCTGCAAGTCACCGACATGCGCGAATATGACGGTACCGAAGAAGTGAAACGCGCCGGCGCGCGGCGCGCCATCCGCGAACAGAAAATCCAGGAACGGCAACAAACCTGGTTGCGCAGCCTGCGCGACGAGGCCTATGTCGAATACCGCAACAAGTAGGCGCGCGCCGGTCCGGCTCGCGCTGACGCCGGGTGAACCGGCGGGTATCGGTCCTGATCTGGCCATCGGCCTCGCGTTGGCGCCGCCCGCTGCGCAGTTGCTGTGTTTTGCCGATCCGGCCCTGCTCGCAGCGCGTGCAGCCGCCTTGGGCGTAACGCTGGAAGTGCGCGAAGTGCGCGACCCGGCCGCGCTGCAAACGGTACCTGCCGGGGTCTTGCAGGTGTTTCCGCTACCGTGCGCAGTGCCAACCACGGCCGGCGAGCTGGATAGGCGCAATGCCCGTTATGTGCTCGATTGCCTGGACGCCGCCTGCGATGCCTGCGCGGCAGGCACACTCGATGGCATGGTCACCGGCCCGGTGCAGAAATCACTGATTAACGAAGCCGGCATTGCGTTTTCAGGCCACACCGAATATCTCGCGGAGCGGCTCGGCGCGGCGTTACCGGTGATGGTGCTGGTGGCCGGCGAATTGCGCGTCGCCCTGGTAACAACCCACGTGTCATTACGTGAAGTCCCCGACCTCATCACCGAGGCGCGGGTGGTGGCGACGGTAGAGATCATCCATCGCCAATTACGCGAGCAGTTTGCGTTGCCCGATCCGCGTATCGCGGTCTGTGGCCTGAATCCCCACGCCGGCGAGAATCGCCACCTCGGCTGCGAAGACGACGATGAAATCCGACCGGCGGTCGCCGCATTGCGCGCGCGCGGATGGGCTGTGGATGGCCCGTTACCAGCCGACACCGCCTTCACACGCGAGCAACGTGCGGGCTACGACGCCATCGTCGCGATGTATCACGACCAGGGCCTCGCGGCGCTGAAAGCGGTCGGTTTCGGTGAATCAGTCAATGTGACTTTTGGTCTGCCCATCGTGCGCACTTCGGTTGATCACGGCACAGCGCTATCCCTCGCTGGCAGCGGCGCCAGCCGCAAGGGTAGCCTCGAGGCCGCCATCGCCCTGGCGACAGCGCTCGCCGAGGCGCAAAAGGCCCATGCAGGATTCTGACCGCGGCACGGCGCGCAAGCGTTTTGGCCAGCATTTCCTGGTCGACACCTATGCGGTCGATACCATCGTCCGCACCACCGATCCACACGCCGGCGAGCACGTCCTGGAGATTGGTCCTGGCGAGGGAGTGCTGACCGGGCACCTGGTGGCGAGTGGCGCGCAATTGCTGGCGATCGAAATCGACCGTGACCTTGTGGTGCGGCTCACCAAACGCTTCGCGCAGGCAAACAACTTCCGCCTGCATAGTGGCGATGTACTGAAATATGACTTCGGCGCTTTGCCCGAGGTGCCAGGCGGCTGGAAGGTGGTGGGCAATCTGCCCTACAACATCTCCACCCCGCTCATCATGCTGCTGCTGGCCCATGCACGGAAATTCTCGCGCATGGTGGTGATGGTGCAACGTGAGGTGGCCGAACGTATGGCCGCCGTTGAGGGCAGCCACAGCTACGGTCGTCTGAGCGTGATGGTGCAACGTCGTTGCAGCGTACGTTCCATACTCGATATCGGGCCCGATAGCTTCCGGCCCCCGCCCAAGGTCGATTCCAGCGTGATCGAACTCGTCCCGCATACCGTGCCGCTCGATGAACAGTTTGAGGGCTGGTTGGCGGACGTCGTACGCCATGCCTTCTCGGCACGTCGCAAGACGGTTGCCAATGCCTTGCGTGGACATATCGACTCCACCGCGTTTGCCGCAGCCGGCATTGACCCGGGGCTGCGCGCCGAACAATTAAGCGTCACCGATTTCGTGCGCCTGGCTGAAGTCACGCGCCGCTGATGGGCGACGGCAATGGCGGCAGCTGTTGGCCGCAAAAAGCCGGCCGCCAGGGTGTCCAATCGGGGCTTCTTCGTTCTGCTCTATTGCACGGCACAACACAGTTTTATGACGGTCACGTTACCCACAGATTCTGTGGATAACCCTGTGTACGAGTGCACTCGGAGTGGGCCTATCCAATGCCCTGAAAGCGATTCCAATCGAATCGGCCAAGAATTAGCCGATTTAGAAACAAACACATAAATAACAATATATTACGATGACAATCTATTGTTGAGCCGCGAAAAAATTCTATAAGTGCTGAACATTCTGGAAGGACGGCAACGTGGTGTGCATAACACCAACGCAGAAAAGCGGGGAACAGCAATATCGACCTTGTGTCCGTCCGCAATTGCAAGCTTTGCAGCGCAGCGGAAGCGATTTTTTTCCAAATCCCTGCCAGCGCGGGCGGCAAGTTTTGCCGGGTATCAGACCCCGTTGGTGAGCCGTTCGCGCAGCATCGTTATCACGGGACGGGTGTCTGGCTGCTGGCCGTTCCAGAGCAGAAACGCAGCGGCGGCCTGTTCGACCAACATGCCAAGTCCGTCGAGTACCCGCGCGATGCCCTGCGCAGCGGCCCAGCGCATGAAGGGCGTCGGCTCAGCGCCGTACATCATGTCGTAACAAAGCGTTCCGGCATGCAGCAGGCCAGGTCCGAGTGCTGGTCTTTCGCCCTGCAGACTGAGTGATGTGCCGTTGATGACCACGTCACAGGCAGCGATGCCCGCCTCGCCCCACGGCAGCACCGAGACCCGTCCGCTGTTCGCGTAAGCGTCGGCCAGAGTCGAGGCGCGCTGCAAAGTACGGTTGGTGATGACAACCGCCGCAGGTTCGGCGTCGAGCAAGGCGGGCAATACACCCATAGAGGCGCCGCCCGCACCCAGCAACAGGATGCGCTTGCCGGCCAGCGAGGTGCCATGATTGGCCTCGAGATCGCGCACCAGGCCGACGCCGTCCGTATTGTCAGCGACCACCCCTCGTGCGTCGAACCACAGCGTGTTAGCCGCCCCGGCGCGCGCAGCGCGCGGCATATGCACATCAGCGAGCGCCCAGGCTTCTTCTTTCAGCGGCACGGTGACATTGAGTCCGCGACCACCGGCCGCGCGAAATTCGACCAAAGCCGCAGCCAGACATCCCGGCGCGACTTCGACTTTTTCGTAGACCAGTTCGATACCACACTGGGCGGCGAAAGCGGCATGAATAAGCGGCGATTTACTGTGGGCGACAGGGCTGCCGACCACACAGAAATAGGGCGCTGCGACGTGCTGGTGAAACCACTCAGTCACGGGCGAACCTGCGATACGAGCGCAGACTCAAAGCGCGCTCAGGCGGCGCCCGGCGTCTGCTCCATGAGACCGCCCTGCAGCACATAGGTCTCGAAGCCTCGTTCGCCGAGCAGAAACGCCGCCGCCGAGCTGCGGCGCCCGGTGTCGCAATAGACGATGTAGGGCACATCGGGATTGAGCGAGTCGGTTTTGAGCCGCAGCATGAATAAAGGGATATTCAGGCTGCCAGGAATGCCGTTGTTTGAATGTTCGCTCTCGAGGCGCACATCGAGCAGCTTGGCGCCTTTGCTTACCCGTTCCTGGGCTTGGGCCAGGCTCAGCCAATTGAGCATCGGCTCCTTCAACAGCGCGTTGAAGTTCTCTTTGGACAAACGCATCAAGATGCCGTCGGTTTCCATCGTGATATTGGCGTTACGTTTGGCTTCCGAGAGCAGCGCCTCTTCACCGAAAGCGTCGCCGTCCTTGAGCGTTGCCAACACCAGGTCAGTACCGGTCTTGGAAGCGCGGGTTACCTTCGCGCGACCATGCTTGATGATGTAGTAGAAATCACCGTCGTCACCCTGCTTGATGACCACCTCACCAGCACGCACCGGCATTTCCTGCATGCGCATGAACATCGCCTGGATGTTGGCGGGCGGAATCTGCAAAAAAGCCTGGGATTGGAGAATACGTGTCATCCAGTCACAGTCGGCGTCATCTTCGCCTTCACCGATGATGATTTCGTTGACTTCGATGCCGGACAGCTGGTCCCAGGTCAAAAGGATGTCGAGCAGATCACTGTCGAAGCGTGTGATCTTGCAGGCGGTCTTGGTCCGTGCGGTCTGCTTGCGCGGCTGGTGATTGGAGAGCGGATGTTTGGCCGCATCCGAACCGCCGCGAATCGTAACCGCAGCACCGGCTTCATCGGACAGGGTTATCTCCCCTTCCAGCAGATAGGTCGTCTTGCGATCGACGTCACCGGTCTTGAAGATGACTTTGCCGGGACCAACTTCCTCGATGAACGCCTTGCCGGAGAGCTCCTGGAAATTCTCGGCGTTGAGTGCGTTGGGCGGAACCAGCGTCTTGAGAATGTTCTTGTCTACGAGGTGACCGTCTGCCATGGGTTTTGACTGCTCGGATAAACGCCTGGGCTGCTTAAAAGACCTGCGGTCTGGGATTCGGCGAGTGCACCGTCGCCGGTGCCTTCGCTGACAGAAATCGCAGCATCGGCACGCGCCGTAACGGCCCGCCCGCTGCGCGCGCGCAATCGTTGATTGTATGCCGACAGCTCAAATCAAGGGAACGGCTTTGTACTCCAGTCCCCGCCCGACGCACGCCGAATGCACGTCGGCAGGGTGGCAAAAAGTGCGCACAATGCCGTGCATGACGCACCGTGTCAGATGTTATAGCCGCGCTCATCGTGCTCTCCGAGATCCAGACCCTCGGTCTCAGTCTCAGCCGCCACGCGCAGTCCGACCAGCGCCTGGGTCACCTTGAGCAGGACAAAAGTCAGAACGCCACAATAAAGAGCAACACTGACGATGCCAGTCAATTGCACTGAAATCTGCTGGCCCAAGGTTACGCCCTCGGCCAGACCTTTGCCGCCAAACTCTGCCGACACCACCACGCCAGCGAGCAAGGTCCCCAGAATGCCGCCAACACCGTGCACCGGAAACACATCCAGCGAGTCGTCTATACGCAGCACCCGTTTGACCAGTTGGGTGCTGAAATAGCAGACCACCCCTGCAGTCAAACCGATCATGAGTGCGCCCAGCGGCCCTGCCACGCCTGAAGCGGGAGTAATTGTACCGAGGCCCGCCACCATGCCAGTCACGATGCCCAGCACGCTGGGCTTGCCATGTTTGAACCATTCAATCGCCATCCACGACAACGAGCCGGCCGCAGCCGCGATGTGTGTCACCAGCATCGCCATGCCGGCGTCGCCGTTGACCGCCACAGCACTACCCGCATTGAATCCGAACCAACCCACCCACAGCATCGACGCGCCGGTCACCGTCATGGTCAGGTTATGGGGCGCCATCGAGGTCTGCGGGAAGCCGCGGCGATTGCCGAGCACCATCGCCGCGACCAGCGAGGCGATACCGGCATTGATATGCACGACCGTGCCGCCGGCAAAATCGATCAGGCCCATCTGCATAAGCCAGCCGTTGCCCCATACCCAGTGGCATACCGGCACGTAGACCAGCATCAACCATAAGACGCTGAAGACGATGACCGCAGAAAACTTCATGCGCTCAGCGAAACCGCCAATCACCAAGGCCGGAGTGATGATGGCAAAGGTCATCTGAAACATGAGGAAAACGGATTCGGGAATGGTGCCGCTCAGACTGTCGCGGGTAATACCCGCCAGCAGCAACTTGCCGCCGCCGATGAATTTGTTCCATTGCCCGCCGTCACCGAAAGCAAGCCCGTAACCCGCCACCACCCACAGCAGGGTGACCAGGCAGGTCAGAGCAAAACATTGCATGAGGATGGACAGCACGTTCTTACTGCGCACAAGGCCGCCGTAGAAGAGCGCGAGACCCGGCAGCGTCATGAACAGGACCAAGGCCGTGGCGGTCAGCATCCACGCGCCATCACCAGTGTTGATACCGTCGGCACTTGCCACCCACGGCATGGCCACCAAGAACAACCCGAGCACAATGCGCGACATGGAATTTCTCCCCTAATACATATTGTTATTTGCGTCCCACCGCTGCCGTGCGACTGGCAGTGTTTCTGGTGTGACGGTTGGGGGCATAGTCGCGATGCGGGACGCACTGCACATGGCAGATGGTCACCTCAAGACGTCACGAATATCGCTCCCGCGGATGACATTGGCGTGCTGGGGAACTGCCCAAGTTCCCTGGCACACAATGCTGTCCGTCAGTGCAGTGGCCCACAACTCGCCCCTTGCGGGGTCGGTCGCGAGTACCGGTTTTTAAATTCAGCGACCCGCCGTCAGACGGAGGGTCGGGCGCCGCGGTCGAGCCTTACAGCGCTTCGGTGCCAGTTTCGCCAGTGCGAATCCGCACGACTTCCAGCAGCTCGGTTACAAAAATCTTGCCGTCACCGATCTTGCCGGTGCCAGTCGCTTTCTTGATCGCCTCGATAACTGCATCGACCTGGTCGTCTGCAATCGCGACTTCCAGTTTGGATTTAGGCAAGAAATCGACCACGTATTCGGCACCGCGGTAGAGTTCGGTATGGCCTTTCTGGCGCCCGAAACCCTTGACCTCCGTCACCGTCAATCCCTGGATGCCGATTTCAGACAAAGCCTCACGAGCATCGTCGAGTTTGAACGGTTTGATGATCGCCGTGACCAGTTTCATTGAAGCATTCCTCGTCGCCCTGTCGGTGGCCAGAGCCTGGGGCCGGCTAGCGGCCGCAGGCGGGTTCGTCAGACTCTAATTCGTGTTAAGGATAACGGCTCGTTAAGCCGGTGGATACGACCGTCGTTTCGGGTGCACTCCATTTACGCATCACTTTCGCAGCCTGCGGGCCATCAGAAACTGATCGCTTCCGTTGCGCTCCGCGCAGCCTGTTCAAAAGCTGCTACTCATCGGTTGCATGATGCATGCCATAGAAAAATAATAATTTAAAATTTAATGCTTACAAGGTTTTTATAATTAAAAGCATTAGAAATAGATAGCGACTTGGCTGACTCTATGCACCATGAGCAGGCAGCTCGGCTGCACACGCACTTCAAAGGTGCGTTTTGAACACTGGCGGCCCGCGCGCTCGACCTTTACGCTTGCCGGGCACACGAGGATTTGTACTGTGATCGATTTGAAGACGATTGAAAACATGAGCGAGCGTATCGGTGCGCTGCTACCGGCAGACCTGGGCGCGCTGCGCGCAGAGTTCAAAACCAACGTCAAAGCCTTGCTCGAGGCGAGCCTGACCCGCATGGATGTGGTGACACGCGAGGAATTCGACGCCCAGAGTGCACTGCTCGGACGCACTCGCGAGAAACTCGACAAACTCGAGAGGCAATTGGCGGAACTCGAGGCGGGCACCCCGCAGGTCTGACGCGACCCGCAAAATTCCGGTCGACGACCGCGGCCCGCCTTGGCTAGACTTAAAGGCGCCGAGTCACATTTCAATGGCCTCGCAGGATGCGGGGCAAATATGCAGGGAACGCATGTCTATCGCACTCGCCTATACCCGTTGCCAGGACGGCATGGACGCCTTGGCTATCTGCGTCGAAACCCATCTTTCCAACGGCTTGCCGTCATTCACGATCGTCGGACTGCCTGAAACCGCGGTGCGTGAAAGCCGCGAGCGGGTGCGCTCCGCGCTGCTCAATTCCGGCTTCGAGTTCCCCCAGCGCCGCATCACGGTCAATCTCGCGCCGGGCGACATCCCGAAGGAAGGTACGCGTTTTGATCTCGCGATCGCGGTCGGCATCCTGGCAGCCTCTCACCAGATACCCCTGCCGCCGTTGGGCCACGCTGAGTTTATTGGAGAACTGGCGCTCGACGGCAGCCTGCGCGCCGTGGGCACGACGCTTGCCTCGGCGCTCGCCGCGCGAGACGCCGGACATGAGTTGTTCGTGTCCGGCACGGACGCCGACGAGGCCGCGCTGATCGACGGTGCGGTGGTCCGCGCTGCCGCGTCATTGCAGGAAGTCTGTCTGCACCTGCAAGGCCAGGCCCGCCTCGTCAGCCATGTGGTCGCCAAACCTGCACGGCGCGCCACTCAATTGCCGGACATGGCCGATGTCCTTGGCCAGACACGTGCGCGCCGCGCACTCGAAATCGCCGCCAGTGGTGGCCATAACCTGCTGTTGCTCGGTCCACCGGGGACGGGCAAGACCATGCTCGCCACACGCCTGCCCGGTCTCTTACCGCCGCTCACCGAGGAGCAGGCGCTGGCCGTGGCGGCCATCCACTCGGTGGCCGGCCAGCCTTCGCGCCTGGATGACTGGCGCGCTCCACCCTTTCGCTCACCTCACCATTCGGCCTCGGCCGTGGCGCTGGTGGGCGGCGGCCGAGTGCCGCGTCCCGGCGAAATTTCGTTGGCGCACCACGGTGTCCTGTTCATGGACGAACTGCCGGAATTCGAACGGCGCGCGCTCGAGGCGCTGCGCGAGCCGCTGGAATCCGGGCATATCACGGTCGCGCGTGCCGCGCGCGCGGTGCGTTATCCGGCTAGCTTTCTGTTGACCGCGGCCATGAACCCCTGCCCTTGCGGCTTTCACGGCGACGGCAAGAGCCAGTGCATCTGCAGCCCCGAACGTATCGCGACCTACCGCGCGCGGATTTCCGGACCACTCTCGGAGAGGATTGATCTGCACGTCGAAGTGCCGCGCCAGACCGAACAACTGTTCAGCTCAAGCAGCGCGCGTCATGAGGACAGCGCGACCGTGCGCGAACGCGTGGCCGCGCTGCGCGCCCGTCACATGGAACGGCGCGGCATGTTAAACGGCGAGCTGCCGGGCAGCGCCCTCAATCAAGCCTGTCAGTTGTCACAGAACGCCCGTCATCTGCTCGGCCATGCGCTGGAGCGTCTCGGCCTGAGCGCGCGCGGTTACCACAAGGTCCTGCGCCTCGCGCTGACCATTGCCGACATGGCCGATGCCGACATCATTGCCGAGGATCACGTCGCCGAAGCGATCAGTTATCGGGTACTGGACCGGCGCTTACTGCCGAGATAATCCTTCACCCAGTCTCACCGGCGCACGGATGCAAGACTTGTATCCGCACCGTGCGACGACCGATGATGCAGCCACTACGCCGCCACCACAGCAGGAACATCATGGGATCTGAAGTCTTGCAGCGTCATCTTGCGAGCATCGCCCGCCTCGCGCCTCTTATCGAAACCCATGCCGACGCTGCCGAACAACAGCGCCGTCTGCCGCAACCGATAGTGCAGGCACTGACCGACGCCGGCCTGTTCAAGCTCTATCTGCCGCAATCGCTCGGCGGCTCAGAACTCGAGCCGCTGGAATTTGCGCAGTGCCTGGAAGCTATTTCGCGCATTGATGGCTCGACCGGCTGGTGCGCATTCATCGGCAACGTCAACACCCTGTTCACCTCACCGATGGTGCCGGAGTCGGTAGAAACGATTTTCGCAGGGCAACCCAAGGTTGTGACCGGTTCGGCGTTTTTTCCTTTCGGGCGCGCAGTGCGCAAGGACGGTGGCCATGAAGTCACCGGCCGCTGGCAATTCGCCAGCGGTTGTCAGCATTGCAGCTGGTATTTTGTGTTGTGTCAGGAGTACGACGGCGACACGCCGCTGTTTCACGAACACGGCGCGCCGCGCACGCGCGCCTGTTTTGTGCCGATAGACCGTTACACCATTGACGAAACCTGGGACGTCAGTGGCCTGGCCGGCTCCGGCAGTCACGATGTGATGC